>NZ_RXXX01000009.1:0-70821 GCF_011006755.1 Anoxybacillus sp. MB8 | reverse complement strand
GTGGCCGATCACCCTCTCAGGTCGGCTACGCATCGTCGCCTTGGTGAGCCGTTACCTCACCAACTAGCTAATGCGCCGCGGGCCCATCCTGTAGCGACAGCTTGCGCCGCCTTTCAACGAAAGACCATGCGGCCTTTCGTGTTATCCGGTATTAGCACCGATTTCTCGGTGTTATCCCCGTCTACAGGGCAGGTTGCCCACGTGTTACTCACCCGTCCGCCGCTAACGATCCAAAAGCAAGCTTTTGAATCGTCCGCTCGACTTGCATGTATTAGGCACGCCGCCAGCGTTCGTCCTGAGCCAGGATCAAACTCTCCATAGAAAAGTTATCCTTAGCTTTTACGCTGCTGTTTTGTTCAGTTTTCAAAGAACATCAAGCACAAGATATATCATACAAGATGCTTTTTTTATTGTCAACACTTTTTACGCTATTTTTTTATAAAAAATTAAATGACAACGGCAATAACCATTGTCATTTTATAATCTCTTCAATGAACAAATCTTTTTTATCTTTGAGAGAAATAATTTTGTTTGTTTCAATCATCTTAACCATTGGGTGATTTGGTGAATCTTGTTCAAAAAAGATGATTTCCCCGATTTGTTCATTGGATAATTTTACTCTTGCCCCGATCGAAAGGGTCATTAAAAGAGAAGCTAACGCTCGAACAACAGAAAGATCAAATTTTCCAAAACAATCTTTATGGATTTGTTCAAACACTTTAAAAGGGGATTGTTTATTACGATAAGGCCGCTCAGAAATCATCGCATGGTAAACATCAGCAACAGCAACAATTTTACTATACGGGTGAATTTTTTCTTCTTGAACGCCAAGTAAATACCCGCTGCCGTCATTTCGTTCATGATGTTGCAAAACAGCGAGCTTCACCCCTTCTTGAAGCGCTGTAATTTTTTGAACCATTTTATATCCGTAAACGGTATGTTGGCGCATATCTTTATATTCCATTGGCGTCAGTGCTGTGCTTTTGTAAAGTATTTTCGGATCGACTTTAGCCATACCACAATCGCTTAATAATCCAGCAATTGCGACTTGATAATAGTCTCCTTTTGTATATTGCAATTTTTTCGCCAACACGCCTGAGAGAAGGCCGACCGTTACTGCATGATGGAATAAATACTCTGATTTTGTAGAGTAGTGGTGAAAAAAGAGCAATTCTTTTTCCGATTCCAATACTTTTTCAAATAAAGGAATAAACATGTGACGAACTTTGTTCATGTCGATCGACAATCCCGATTGCCAACCTTGAAACATTTGTTTATACTGCTGCACAGCTTCTAAATATAGTGTCAATATATCTTTGTTATCGACTGCTTTTGGCTTTGGCGCATCTTCTTGAATAATTTCACTTGGTCGAAATGTACTCCCATCGACAAGAACTGACTGTACACGTACTTGAGAAACGAGAAACTTTTGTAATACAGTTAAAAGTTTCGGAGTTAACACCGTGTTTTTCGGAACAATGACACGATTCGATTTCCCGATAACATCTTCGGCTAAGATGCAGCCTTCTTGCAATTGAGCTGTTTTTACTAACAACACGTCTTTCTCCCCCGCCTTTGTAAGAACATAGAGGGGGAATTCCCCTCTACTCTTCTTGCAATTGTTCTTGTTCTTTTTCTTCTTCTTTCGGCACTTTAGCTACTGTCGCAACATACTCTTGCTCGTTTTCTCCATCAAGACGCATTAACTTGACTCCTTGGGTGTTTCGTCCCATGACAGAAATATCACTTACCGCCATACGAATCATTACACCACCTGCAGTCATTAACATTAAATCTTCTTCACCAGTAACCGTTTTTACTGCGACAACATCCCCATTTTTTTCGGTAATGTTACACGTTTTAATCCCTTTTCCTCCACGGCTTTGAATACGATATTCTGAGGCTGGTGTCCGTTTTCCGTATCCATTTTTCGTCACAATTAAAATTTCTTCGTTTCCATTCAAACTCTCCATACCGACTACTTCGTCACCCGGACATAACGTAATTGCTTTCACACCTGCAGCTGTGCGTCCCATCGAACGAACATCTTTCTCAGGGAAACGAATTAACATCCCGTTTTTCGTCCCTACAATGATATGTTTATGACCGTCTGTCAGTTTTACGGATATTAATTCATCCCCTTCATGCAAATGAATAGCAATTAAACCGTGGTTGCGAATGTTAGCAAATGACGATAGTGGCGATCGTTTTGCAATACCTTGCTTTGTTGTGAAAAATAAAAACGCATCTTCACGAAATTGATCTATGGCAATCACTGTATTAATCACTTCATCTTTTTCAATGTTTAATAAGTTAACAATCGGAATTCCTTTTGCTGTTCGGCTAAACTCTGGGATTTCATATCCCTTTGCTTTATACACTTTTCCTTTGTTTGTAAAAAATAAAACAATGTCATGTGTAGATGTAATGACTAAATGTTCAACAAAATCGTCCTCATTCGTATTCATTCCTTGAATACCTCGTCCACCTCGGCGCTGGCTTCGGTATGTTGAAACAGGGAGACGTTTAATATACCCTCTATGCGTTAATGTAACAACGATATTTTCGCGAGTAATTAAATCTTCATCATCAATTGTTTCTAACCCGCCATTTACAATTTCTGTACGGCGATCATCATTGAACTTCTCTTTAATTTCAAGTAATTCGTCACGAATAATTTGTAAAACTTTTTGTTCATCAGCTAAAATAGCTTTTAAATGCGCAATGAGCTTCACTAGCTCCGCATATTCTTGTTCGATTTTTTCACGTTCTAATCCTGTTAAACGTTGCAGACGCATATCTAAAATCGCTTGCGCTTGTTTTTCACTTAACTGGAACTTTGTCATTAATCCTTCTTTTGCTACGTCTACAGTCGCAGATTGACGAATAAGCTCAATCACTTCGTCTAAATGATCAAGGGCAATACGTAACCCTTCTAAAATATGGGCGCGAGCTTCCGCTTTGTTCAATTCAAACTGCGTACGACGACGAATAACAATCTTTTGATGATCTAAATAATGCTGTAAACACTGTTTTAAGTTCAACACTTTTGGTTGACCGTCAACAAGGGCAAGCATATTAATACCAAAGCTTGTTTGTAATGCTGTTTGTTTGTATAAATTGTTGAGCACCACATGGGCACTTACATCTCTTCTTACTTCAATAACGATGCGCATGCCGCTCCGGTCAGATTCATCACGCAAATCCGTAATGCCGTCAATTTTCTTTTCACGTACAAGCTCAGCAATTTTTTCAATCAACTTTGCTTTATTTACTTGATAAGGCAATTCTCGGACGATAATTGTTTCTTTTCCGTTTTCTTTTTGTTCAATCTCTGCTTTGGCGCGCAATGTAATCGAACCTCGTCCTGTCTCATACGCTTTTCGGATACCGCCTCTTCCGATAATTTGCGCGCCTGTCGGAAAGTCTGGACCAGGCAAATACTCCATTAGTTCAGCAATCGTCATATCTGGATCTTTCATTAGTTCTAATAAAGCGTCAATGACTTCCCCAAGTTGATGCGGCGGAATGTTTGTCGCCATCCCGACCGCAATACCTGAAGACCCATTTACGAGTAAATTTGGAAAACGAGCCGGCAACACAATGGGCTCACGTTCTGAGCCATCGTAGTTATCTTGGTAATCAATCGTATCTTTGTTAATATCCCGCAACAACTCCATCGAAATTTTCGACATTCTTGCTTCTGTATAACGCATAGCTGCTGCGGCATCTCCATCAATTGATCCAAAGTTTCCGTGACCATCAACGAGCATATATCGATAGTTAAAATCTTGCGCCATCCGCACCATCGTATCGTACACCGCTGCATCGCCATGTGGATGGTACTTCCCGATCACTTCACCGACAATACGTGCGGACTTTTTGTAAGGCTTGTCCGCTGTCATCCCTAAATCGTGCATCGCATATAAAATTCGGCGATGTACCGGTTTTAGTCCGTCACGCACATCCGGAAGTGCACGCGATACAATGACGCTCATAGCATAGTCGAGAAACGATGCACGCATTTCTTGACTAATACTTATTTCTTTTACACGTTCAGACATATAGACGAACCTCCCTTACTTAACAAAATAATAAAACGAGGGGAGGGTGAACAAACACTCTCCGACATACTTAAATATCAAGATTTTTTACATACTTCGCGTTTTCTTCGATAAACTGTCTACGCGGTTCTACTTTATCCCCCATTAAAATTTCGAACGTTTCGTCTGCTTCCATCGCATCTTGCAAACTTACTTTTAGCAACGTTCTCGTTTCTGGATTCATCGTCGTTTCCCAAAGTTGTTCTGGATTCATTTCTCCAAGACCTTTGTAACGTTGAATAATCGGTTTTGGTTGTTCTGGTAACCGAGCTAATATTTCCTCAAGTTGTCGATCACTATATGCATACTCAATTCGTTTCCCTTGCTGAATTTTATATAAAGGTGGCTGAGCGATATAAACATAACCTTGTTCAATGACCTCGCGCATATAGCGGTAGAAAAATGTCAACAACAGTGTACGAATATGCGCCCCGTCGACATCCGCGTCTGTCATAATAATGATTTTATGGTAACGAGCTTTTGTAATATCAAACTCCTCTCCAATTCCCGTACCAAGAGCTGTAATAATTGCACGCACTTCATTGTTTGATAAAATTTTATCTAATCTTGATTTTTCCACGTTAATAATTTTTCCACGCAACGGTAAAATTGCTTGAAAATGACGATCACGTCCTTGTTTTGCAGAACCACCCGCTGAGTCTCCCTCAACGACATACAGTTCACATATCGATGGATCCTTCGAAGAACAATCCGCTAATTTCCCAGGCAAACTTGATACTTCAAGGGCATTTTTTCTTCTTGTTAATTCTCGCGCCCGTTTAGCTGCGAGACGTGCCCGTGAAGCTAAAATTCCTTTTTCAACGATTTTCTTCGCGACCGTTGGATTTTCAAGTAAAAACTTTTCAAATTGCTCCGCAAAAATGGACTCTGTCGCGGTGCGAGCATCGCTATTTCCGAGTTTTGTCTTCGTTTGTCCCTCAAACTGCGGGGATGGATGTTTCACGGAAATGATTGCTGTTAATCCTTCACGCACATCTTCCCCCGTCAAATTAGCATCTTGTTCTTTAAACATATTGTTTTTTCGACCGTAATCATTAATGATTCGCGTCAACGCCGTTTTAAAACCTAACTCATGCGTACCGCCTTCGTGCGTATGAATGTTATTAGCAAATGAGTATATATTACTCGTATAGCCATCGTTATATTGCAAGGCGATTTCAACTTGGATGCCGTCTTTTTCTCCCTCAATGTAAATCGGTTCATCGTGAAGTGTTTCCTTCGTCCGATTTAAATGTTTGACGTATGAAGAAATTCCACCTTCGTAGTAATATTCGTTGCGGCGCTTTTCCCCACGTCGATCTTCTAGCGTAATGCGAATTCCTTTGTTTAAAAAAGCAAGTTCTCGTAAGCGATGTGCGAGCGTATCATAATCATACTCGGTCGTTTCTGTAAAAATTTCTGGATCTGGTTTAAAATGAATAGTTGTCCCTGTCCGATCTGTCTCACCTACAACTTGCAAATCAGAACAAGGTACGCCACGTGTATATTTTTGATAGTGAATTTTCCCATCACGATGCACATATACTTCTAACTCTTCTGACAGCGCATTGACAACAGATGCCCCAACTCCGTGTAAACCGCCAGACACTTTATATCCACCGCCGCCGAATTTTCCACCGGCGTGTAACACTGTCATAATTACTTCAACAGCTGGTCTTCCCATTTTTTCATGAATGCCAACAGGAATCCCACGGCCGTTATCGATTACTGTAATGCTGTTATCTTCTTCAACAATGACGTTAATTTCCGTACAAAATCCAGCTAACGCTTCATCAATGCTGTTATCAACAATTTCCCACACGAGATGGTGTAATCCTTTGGGACCGGTTGATCCGATATACATCCCTGGTCTTTTCCGTACCGCTTCTAACCCTTCGAGAACTTGAATTTGACTTTCATCATAAACGACTTGTTCTCTTTGTTCCATCGTCATTATTGATCACCTACGCTTTCCTTTTCGAACAATACGTTCGAGGTTTATAGAAAAACTATCGTCTCATCATTTGTCCAGAGACAACTTCATACACATCTGCCTCACGAATGACGCGATGCTCAATTCCATCTATGCTCGTTGTTGTTACAAATGTTTGCACTTTACCTTGGATAGCATCTAATAAATGCGTTTGGCGAAAATCATCAAGCTCTGATAGTACATCATCAAGTAAAAGAATAGGGTACTCGCCAATTTCTGAAAAAATTAAATCGATTTCAGCTAGTTTCAATGAAAGAGCTGTCGTTCGTTGTTGACCTTGTGAACCGAACGTTTGCACATCTTTGCCGTTAATCGTAAACGATAAATCATCTCGATGTGGCCCAATGAGCGTTGTACCTCGTTCGATTTCTTTTGTCTTTATTTTTGCGAACTTGTCGTTATACACTTCTACTATTCTCGACCATTGTTGTTCGTCTAATACATCAACTGAAGGACAATAATGAATACCTAGTTGTTCATTCCCCCGGCTAATTTCAGCATGGATTGGTTTGGCCCACGTTTGTAACAATTCAATAAATTCATATCTTTTTATAGTGATTTTTGCAGCGAACTCTACAAGCTGCTCTGTAAGCACATCAAGAAACGTGTCATCCGTCTGTTTTTTTGACTGAAGCAGTTTCAAATATTGATTTCTTTGTTGCAATACTTTTTGATATTGTCCGAGCTCGTGCATATAAACAGGTGATACTTGACCAATTTCCATATCGATAAACCGTCTTCGAATTTGTGGGCTCCCTTTGACTAGGTTTAAATCTTCAGGGGCGAACATAACAACGTTCATATGGCCAACGTAGCTACTTAATTTTGCCTGTTCAATATAGTTTAATTTCGCTTTTTTTCCTTTCTTCGACACAGTCAACTGCAAAAAAATTGGACCGTTTTTCTTTTCTACTTTACCTTCTATTTTAGCATAATCTTCTTCCCAACGAATGAAATCTTTATCGTTTGTTGTTCGGTGTGATTTTGCCATGGATAAGACGTAAATGGATTCCATAATATTCGTCTTACCTTGAGCATTTTCTCCTAAAATGACGTTTACTTTATTTCGAAATTGCCAACAACCTTGCTCATAATTCCGGTAATTTTTTAAAGTTAATTGTTCTAAAAACAAAGGTGCTCCCACCTTTACGAACGAATCGTAAATGTACCGATTGTTTGAATATGAACAACATCTCCTACTTTCAACTTGCGACCGCGGCGTTGTTCCTTTTCGCCATTAACGAACACATCGTTTGTTTGTAAAAACCATTTCGCCATTCCACCTGTTGAAATGACGTTTGCTAGTTTTAAAAATTGTCCAAGTGTAATTGTTTCGGTTGAAATTTTTATTTCTTTCATCCATTATCCGCTCACTTTCTATAAAAGTGTCCATTCTTTCATTGTACTAAAAAAGAAGGGGGAAGAAAAGGAAAGCTGCTAGACCTTCTAGCAGCTTTTTAGTATGTTCGTACAGGCAAAATTAACTGAAGCATAGAATCGTCATGAAGCGGTCGAATGACAAACGGCCGCATGGCACCAGTAAAGCTAATTTTAATTTCTGCCCCTTCTAACGCTTTTAATGCGTCCATCATATATTTTGCGCTGAAAGAAATTTTTAATTCTTCGCCTTCTACCTGTTCACATTGTACTTCTTCGACAACTTTTCCGATTTCAGGTGAGTTCGACGAAATTTCAACGACTTTGTCAGACAACGTCGATAAACGAACGACGTTATTTCTCCCTTCACGTGCTAGCAACGATGCACGATCGATCGCTTGTAAAAACTCTTTTGTTTTGACAATCATATCTGTTTGGCTTTCTGTCGGGATAAGCCGGGATGTATCTGGATAATTTCCGTCTAACAACCGTGAGAAAAACAATAAATGTTTTGTTTTGAATAATACCTGGTTTTCCGTTACGACAATGTGAACAGGCTCATTTGATTCTTCAAGAATTTTATTTAATTCGTTTAAGCTTTTGCCCGGAATGACAATGTTGTAATACGCTTCAGATTCCGTTTCTACTTTTGCTTTGCGCATCGCTAGTCGATGGCTATCTGTTGCAGTACACGTCAGTTCATTATTTTCAATGCGCCAGTTTACACCTGTTAAGATCGGGCGTGTTTCTGAGGTGGACACCGCAAATACTGTTTGGCGAATGACATGTTTTAGTAAATCAGCTGGTACTTTAAACATGTTTTCCTCTTGAATTTGTGGTAGGCGCGGATATTCTTCTGGATCTAATCCATTCAAATGAAATTCAGTTTTTCCGGAGCGGATCGTTGTGACGAATTGATCTTTTACTTCGATTTCTATCGTTTCTTTCGGTAACTTACGAACAATCTCACTGAAAAATCGTGCTTGTAAAACAACGCTACCTTGTTTTATGACGTCAACAATGACTCGATCTTCTTCTTCAGCTGGAATGAATGATTCGATCGAAATATCTGAATCACTTCCTGTTAAAGTAACGCCTTGTTTCGAGGCAACGATTTTAATTCCAGTTAAAATCGGAATGGTTGTTCGAGATGATACAGCTTTCATCACATCTTGTACACTTCTCACTAAATGATCGCGATCAATAATAACTTTCACAAAGAAAACCTCCCTAATGTATTTATTATATTTTTTTAAAAAACTATTAATCATAGTACTAGGCGCTGTGATTATGTGGATAAGTGAATAAAACAAAGGAAGCACAGACTATCCACATGTGGACAGACTGTGCACAAACGTAAAGCAGTTATTCACATTATTTCAGTTTCTCCATAATTTCTTTCAGCTGTTTCTGTAATTGCACATCTGTTTGGATAAGCGCTGAAATTTTCTCGTGAGCATGGATGACAGTCGTATGATCACGCCCTCCAAATTCCTCACCAATTTTCGGAAGTGAGCAGTCCGTCAGCTCGCGCGAAAGATACATCGCAATTTGGCGTGGAAATGCAACCGATTTTGTCCGTTTTTTTGCCTTAAAATCTTCGAGTTTCAAGTTAAAATGCTCCCCAACAACGCGTTGAATATCTTGGATTGTAATGACTTTTGGTTTGGAGCTTGGAATAATATCTTTTAATGCTTCTGCTGCTAAATCTGCGTTAATTTCTTTGTTAATTAAAGAGGAGTAAGCAACGACGCGAATGAGAGCCCCTTCTAATTCACGAATGTTCGAATCAATTTGATTAGCGATGTACAACATCACTTCGTTCGGGATGTCAAAGCCTTCTGCCTTTGCTTTTTTACGTAAAATGGCGATTCTCGTTTCTAAATCAGGAGGAGTAATGTCCGTAATTAATCCCCATTCAAAACGAGAACGAAGGCGATCTTCTAACGTCGGAATTTCTTTCGGAGGTCGGTCACTCGAAATCACAATTTGCTTACTTTCTTCATGTAACGTATTAAACGTATGGAAAAACTCCTCTTGTGTCTGTTCTTTTCCGGCAAGAAATTGAATATCATCTATTAACAGCACGTCCACGTTACGATATTTATTGCGAAAATCGTCTGGACGATTATCGCGGATGGCATTAATAAATTCATTTGTAAACTTTTCCGAAGATAAATAAACGACTTTCGCTGACGGATTATGTTCAAGAACGTAATGACCGATTGCGTGCATGAGGTGCGTCTTGCCTAGGCCTACACCACCATAAATGAAAAGGGGGTTGTACGCTTTGGCCGGTGCTTCTGCTACTGCTAAAGATGCAGCGTGGGCAAAGCGATTGCCTGATCCAATGACAAAAGTATCGAACGTATACTTTGGATTCAGCATACTTTGTGGAAATTCTGTTTGTTCGTCATCGTGTTTCCGCGGTTTGCTCGATGGTTTTAGATCAAATTCCTCTAGTGTTTCGTGATTAGGGATCGTGCATTTAATTTTTAACTCTTCTCCGGTAATGTCATAGAGCGTTTGCTCAATGAGCCGCGTGTAGCGTGATTCGAGCCAATCTTTTGTAAATTCGTTTGGAACGGTAATAATAAGGATGTCGCCTTTTAGCGAATGAGCAGATGTCGATTTTAACCACGTTTCAAAGCTCGGTTTGCTAATTTTTTTCTCAATCTCGGCTAATGCTTTATTCCATAAGTCCGAAATATTTTCCACGCCGCTCTCCCTCCTTCTCCGCGCGGGTGTTCAACATTTGTATAACTTTGTCTATAAAAAAATTTTTTTCGACAGTTTTCACCGATTGTGGACAAATATTTACACAGGATGTGGACGGAACTGTCCACACATTATCCACATTTTGTGGATAATGAAAAAAACTTATAGAATTATCCAGAGTAAAAACAACAATATAATAGCAGATAAATACTTATGTTGCAATGGGTTTAAAAGATTATCCACAAAACGAAAAAGATGTGAAAAAATTTTATCCACAAGGTTATAAGATGTGAAAAACTTGTCGATAAATGTTGTGGATACGAAAAAAACGACAAAAAATTTATCCACAACAATAATCACAAGATAGTCAAAAAAAGATACTCCTGGAGTAGTTGACATTTCTCTAAATTTCTCACTATAATTAGAAAGACTGTCTTTTAACAGTTATTCCTCAGGGAGGTGTCATATATGAAAAGAACGTATCAACCAAATAAGCGGAAGCGTAGTAAAGTACACGGTTTCCGTGCGCGCATGAGCACAAAGAACGGAAGAAAAGTTCTTGCTCGCCGTCGTCGTAAAGGAAGAAAAGTATTATCTGCATAGGCCACTGAACGATCAGTGGTCTTTTTTCTAACGGGAGTTACGATCGAGGTGTGATTGAGACACATGAAAAAAAAATATCGCATAAAAAAAAATGATGAATTTCAAGAAGTATTTCAACGAGGAACATCGGTAGCAAATCGGCAGTTTGTCGTATACGTTTTAGATCAACCGGGACAATCGTATTTTCGCATTGGGTTATCCGTTAGCAAAAAAATTGGAAAAGCAGTCGTTCGGAATCGGGTGAAGCGTTATATTCGCCAAGTGTTTCACGAAGAACGTGATCGGATCGAAGCGGGAAAAGATTATGTCATTATTGCGCGAATGCCAGTAGCTACGATGGAGTATGAAGAGGTAAAAAAAAGTTTATTACATGTTTTGAGACGGGCAAACGTTTTTCATTAGCGATATGTTAAAATATTTCATGGAACGTATAAAGTAAGGGGGAAAAACGAGTGAAAAAAAGGCAAGTCGCATGGTTGTTTTTACTTCTTGCTGTTGTGTTAGCAGGATGTTCAGAAATTAACCAGCCAATTACCGCGGAAAGTAAAGGATTTTGGAACGAGTACATCGTTTATCCGCTATCTTGGTTAATTACATACACGTCTGAGTTATTTGGCTCCAATTACGGCTTAGGGATTATTGTCGTGACGATTTTAATTCGTTTAGCTATTTTGCCGCTAATGGTCCAACAAACGAGAAATTCTAAAGCAATGCAAGCGTTACAACCAGAACTGCAAAAACTTCGTGAAAAATATAGTTCAAAAGATGCGCAAACGCAACAAAAACTGCAACAGGAAACGATGTTGCTTTTCCAAAAGCACGGTGTGAATCCGTTAGCAGGGTGTTTGCCGTTATTCATTCAAATGCCGATTTTAATTGGATTTTACCATGCTATTATGCGCACAGAAGAAATTGCACGCCATAACTTTTTATGGTTTGACTTAGGGGAAAAAGACCCATTCTATATCTTGCCGCTTGTGGCAGGGGTAACGACATTTGTTCAACAAAAGATGATGATGGCGGGCACGGAACAACAAAATCCGCAAATGGCAATGATGCTTTGGTTAATGCCAATTATGGTCGTTGTATTTGCGATTAACTTTCCAGCTGCGCTCTCGCTTTATTGGGTTGTCGGAAACTTGTTTATGATTGCACAAACGTATTTCATTAAGGGACCAGACTTAAAAGCAACAAAACAAGCTGGGGGAACAGGAAAGTGAAACGAGTGACGGTGAGTGGCCAAACGGTAGAAGAGGCAGTAGAAAAAGCGCTAGCGCAATTACATGTGCCGAAAGAAGCGGTCGATATTGTTGTTGTTCAACAAGAAAAAAGGCCGTTTCTCGGCTTTTTCGGTGGAAAAGAAGCGGTCGTTGAAGTAACGATTAGCAATCCGTTTTCTTGTGTGGAATCATTTTTAAAACATGTGCTTGAGCAAATGAATGTCCGTGTCACTCTTTCTTATCAAGTGGAGGAAGACCGTTTCATCGTTTCGCTTTCCGGACAAGATGTAGCACGAGTAATTGGAAGACACGGTCAAACACTTAATGCTTTACAATTATTGGCGCAAGGAGTTTTAAACCGTTGCACCGATCGTCCGCTTCATGTTGTGATTGATGCGGAAGGGTATCGGAAACGAAGAGAAGAGACGCTCGTTCGTTTAGCGAAAAATATGGCGAAAAAGGCGATTCAAACGGGACAAGATATTTCGTTAGAGCCAATGAGTGCATGGGAGCGGAAAGTCATTCATACAGCGTTAAGCGATGATGAAAGGATACAAACGTTTTCATCTGGGGCGGAGCCGCATCGCCATGTCGTTATTTCACTAAAACGATAAACATTCTCTAGGGGAAGTCGTTCCTAGAGAATTTTTTTTGTAAATGGAAACGTGACGTGTATGTTGTTATTCACATGTGGATAAGTTAAAATTTATTTGATTATCATTGTGAGGAAAACATACATGATATAGATTGTGGATATTTTTGTTTATGAAAGAAGGTGAACAAGGTGGAATTTGATACAATTGCAGCGATTTCAACTCCGATGGGGGAAGGGGCGATTGCGATCGTCCGTTTAAGTGGGGATGAAGCGATAAAAATTGTTGATCAACTGTTTGTCGGTGTTGGGGGGAAGAAGCTAAAAGACGTCCCATCTCATACGATCCATTATGGGCATATTGTGCATCCGGAGACGAAAGAAACAGTTGAAGAAGTGATGGTCACAGTGATGAGAGCTCCAAAAACGTTTACACGTGAAGATGTGGTTGAAATTAATTGCCATGGGGGGCTTGTTTCTGTTAACCGCGTGCTTCAGCTCGTGTTAGCGCATGGAGCTCGTCTAGCACAACCCGGAGAATTTACAAAAAGAGCTTTTTTAAACGGGCGTATCGATTTATCACAAGCAGAAGCGGTAATGGATTTAATTCGTGCAAAAACAGATCGGGCGATGGCTGTCGCATTGAACCAGATGGAAGGACGTTTGTCGAAACTCATTCGTCGATTACGTCAAACGATTTTAGAGACGTTAGCGCATGTCGAAGTAAATATTGATTACCCTGAATATGATGATGTCGAAGAAATGACGCATCGGTTGTTGCTTGAAAAGGCAACAGAAGTGAAAAATGAAATTGAGCGACTGTTACAAACGGCACAGCAAGGAAAAGTGTTACGAGACGGATTAGCAACAGTCATTGTCGGGCGACCGAACGTTGGAAAATCATCGCTATTAAACAGCTTAGCCCACGAAAACCGCGCGATTGTCACTGACATCCCCGGTACAACGAGAGATGTCATTGAGGAGTACGTCAACGTTCGAGGTGTGCCGCTCCGTCTATTAGATACGGCAGGTATTCGTGAAACAGAAGATATTGTTGAGCGAATTGGCGTTGAGCGGTCACGGAAAGTGTTAAAAGAGGCAGACTTAATTTTACTCGTCCTCAACTACAACGAACCGTTAACGGAAGAAGATGAACGATTGTTCGAAGCGGTCAAAGGAATGGACGCGATTGTAATTGTGAATAAAACGGATTTGCCGAAACGAATCGATATGGAGCGAGTGCAACAATTGGCGCAAGGCGCACCGATCATTACCACATCGTTGTTAGAAGAAAGAGGAATTGACCAACTTGAAGAGGCGATTGCCTCATTATTTTTCAGCGGAGATGTGGAGGCGCGCGATTTAACGTATGTATCAAACTCGCGCCATATTGCGTTATTGACGCAAGCGAAAAAAGCGATCGAAGAAGCGATTGACGGCATTGAAGCAAGTATGCCAATTGATATCGTGCAAATTGATTTAACGAGAGCGTGGGAATTGTTAGGTGAAATTATTGGAGATACGGTGCACGAAAGCTTAATTGATCAATTGTTTGCACAATTTTGTTTAGGAAAATAAGGAGGGTATTTATGCATTACGAGGCAGGATCTTATGATGTCATCGTCGTAGGTGCCGGTCATGCGGGATGTGAAGCAGCGCTTGCTGCTGCGCGCATGGGAGCGAGTACGTTAGTGATCACACTGAATCTTGATATGATTGCTTTTATGCCATGTAACCCATCTATCGGCGGTCCTGCAAAAGGCATCGTCGTTCGCGAAATTGATGCGCTAGGCGGGGAAATGGGGAAAAATATCGACAAAACGCATATTCAAATGCGTATGTTGAATACAGGAAAAGGACCTGCTGTGCGAGCGTTACGTGCACAAGCAGATAAATTTTTATATCAACAAGAAATGAAAAAAACGCTCGAAAATCAAGAGAATTTAACATTATTGCAAGGAAAAGTAGAAAAATTAATCGTAGAAGACGGTGTATGTAAAGGAGTAATTACGCATACAGGTGCCCGTTATTATGCCAAGGCTGTCGTCATTACGACAGGAACGTTTTTACGCGGTGAAATTATTATCGGAGACATTAAATATTCAAGTGGGCCAAACAATCAACAGCCATCGATTAAGCTTTCAGAACATTTAGAGGAACTTGGTTTTGAACTTGTTCGTTTTAAAACAGGGACACCACCGCGGGTTAATAGCCATACGATTGATTACAGCAAAACAGAAATTCAGCCAGGCGATGAAGTGCCGCGCGCCTTTTCATATGAGACGAAACAATACATTACCGATCAACTCCCTTGTTGGCTCACTTATACGACAGAGGAGACGCACCGAATTATCGATGAAAATTTACATTTGTCGCCGATGTATTCAGGGATGATTAAAGGGACAGGTCCGCGTTACTGTCCATCGATTGAAGATAAAATCGTTCGTTTCCATGACAAGCCACGTCACCAAATTTTCCTTGAACCAGAAGGAAGACATACGCAAGAAGTGTATGTGCAAGGTTTGTCTACAAGCTTGCCGGAGCATATTCAACGCCAAATGTTAGCGACAATACCAGGGTTAGAAAAAGCGCAACTCATGCGAGCTGGCTATGCAATTGAATATGATGCCATCGTTCCAACGCAACTATGGCCAACGTTAGAAACAAAGGTCGTTCAACGGTTATATACAGCAGGGCAAATTAATGGAACATCAGGATATGAAGAGGCGGCTGGTCAAGGGCTTATTGCCGGCATTAATGCGGCATGCAAAGCGCTCGGAAAAGAGGAGTTAATTTTAAGTCGCTCAGAAGCATATATTGGCGTTTTAATTGACGATCTTGTTACAAAGGGAACGAACGAGCCGTACCGCTTGTTAACATCTCGTGCAGAATATCGCCTTTTATTGCGTCATGACAATGCAGATTTACGTTTAACAGAAATTGGTTACAGACTCGGTTTAATTTCACAAGAGCGATATGAAAAGTTTATAGCGAAAAAAGAAGCGATCGAAGCAGAAAAGAAACGTTTAAAATCGTACATTATTAAACCGACGCCGCAAGTGCAAGAAATGATTCGCAACGTCGGGGGAAGCGAATTAAAAGACGGCATTCGAGCAGCCGACTTGTTAAAGCGTCCAGAAATGACGTATGAGCATATTCAAATGATTGCACCGGCGGAACAACCGATTGATCCTGAAGTAGCGGAACAAGTAGAAATTCAAATTAAGTACGAAGGGTATATTGAAAAATCGCTACAACAAGTTGAAAAATTAAAGAAAATGGAGAATAAAAAAATTCCAGAAGACATTGATTACGATGCGATTACAGGGTTGGCGACAGAGGCGCGACAAAAATTAAAACAAGTTCGCCCGCTTTCTATTGCGCAAGCATCGCGCATTTCAGGAGTCAATCCAGCGGATATTTCAATTTTATTAGTTTATTTAGAGCAGGGAAAAATCGCACGCGTGTCAAATGAATAAAGAGGGATGAACGATGGATGTAAATACATTTAAACAAATGTTAGAGGAGAAAGGGATTTTGCTTTCTCCTCAACAACTCGCTCAGTTTGAAACATATTATCAACTGCTTGTCGAATGGAATGAAAAAATGAATTTAACGGCTATTACAGACAAAGAAGGCGTATATTTAAAACATTTTTTTGATTCCATTACACCTGCTTTTTATTACGACTTCTCGCGGCCGTTATCTATTTGCGATGTTGGGGCGGGGGCAGGGTTTCCGAGCATACCGTTAAAAATTTGCTTTCCTCACCTACATGTATCAATTGTCGATTCATTGCAAAAACGAATTACGTTTCTCAATCATTTAGCTGCGCAACTTCAGCTTGAAGGAGTAGCTTTTTATCATGATCGTGCTGAAACGTTTGGACAAAAAACGGTCCGTGAGTCGTTTGATGTCGTCATGGCTCGTGCTGTCGCGCGGTTGTCTGTGCTAAGTGAACTTTGTTTGCCGCTTGTAAAAGTAGGGGGGACGTTTATTGCGATGAAAGGAGCATCCGCACATGAAGAGCTTGAGCAAGGGAATACAGCGATCCGCGTGCTAGGCGGTGAAGTGACAAAAGTAGAACAATTTTTATTGCCAATTGAGGAAAGCGAACGAGCGATTATTTTTGTTGAAAAGAGACGAAAAACACCGAAGAAATATCCACGCAAACCAGGGGTACCAAACAAACTTCCAATTGAATGAATGTTTTGAGTTCTCAAAGGTGGTGTCAGGGGGAAATGAAGCATCCTTTTTCACGCTTTTTTAGCTTTGGTGAGAAAGAGCAAGAAGAAATCGTTGTACCAAATGAAGAAATAAAACGAATCGCTATTTCACAAATTGTTCCAAACCGTTTTCAGCCACGGACCATTTTTGTTGAAGATAAAATTGACGAACTTGCTCAAACGATTCGAACACATGGAATGATTCAGCCAATTGTCGTTCGAGAATGTGAGGATGGGAAGTTCGAAATTATTGCCGGGGAACGAAGATGGCGGGCAGCGCAAAAACTTGGCTGGACGGATATCCCTGCCATTATTAAAAATTTAAACGATACGGAAACCGCTTCTGTTGCTTTAATTGAAAACTTACAGCGGGAAGAATTGACGCCCATTGAAGAAGCGATGGCTTACGCTCGCTTGCTAGAATTGCATCATTTAACGCAAGAAGCGTTAGCGCAACGGCTCGGGAAAGGACAATCGACGATTGCCAACAAACTTCGCTTATTAAAGCTGCCTCAAGAAGTACAAGATGCATTATTGCAACGTCAAATTACAGAGCGACATGCTCGCGCTTTAATTGCGTTAAAAGATTACGATAAACAGTTAAAGTTGCTTGAAGAAATTATCGAAAAGCAACTAAACGTGAAACAAACAGAAGATCGAGTCGCAAAAATGCTAGAAGGAGATGCAAATGAAAAACGCCCGAAACCGAAGCGAAAATCGTTGAGTAAAGATATGCGTATCGCTGTCAATACGATTCGTCAGTCGTTAACGATGGTCGCTGATAGTGGTGTAGCTATTGATTCAGAAGAAGAAGAGTTTGAAGACTATTACCAAATTACAATCCGCATCCCGAAAAGACAAAAATAACACCTCATCAAAAACGACGATGAGGTTTTCTTTTTGTATATGAAAATATTGAAAAATTCATGATACAATAAAAGTATTATAGGTAAAGGATGGGGAGCGTTGTGGGGAAAATTATTGCGATTGCCAATCAAAAAGGCGGTGTTGGCAAAACGACAACGGCGGTAAATTTATCGGCGTGTTTAGCTCATATGGGGAAGAAAACGTTACTTGTCGATATTGATCCGCAAGGAAATGCGACAAGTGGCATTGGTGTGGAAAAACATGAAATTGAACAATGTGCATATGACTTGTTAGTTGAGGAAGTGGATGTACGTCAAGTCATTCGCCCGACAAATATTGAGCGATTGCATATTATTCCTGCCACCATTCAATTAGCAGGAGCTGAGATTGAGCTCGTTCCAATCGTTTCAAGGGAAGTGCGCTTACAAAAAGCATTAAGTCCGGTGAAAGATATGTATGATTTTATTATTATCGACTGTCCACCTTCCCTCGGATTGTTGACGATTAATGCGTTAACTTCAGCAGATACAGTATTAATTCCTGTGCAATGTGAATATTACGCATTGGAAGGATTGAGTCAACTATTAAATACGATTCGTCTCGTGCAAAAACATTTAAATTCGAATTTACGCATCGAGGGTGTATTGCTCACGATGTTTGATGCGCGCACAAACCTTGGTATTCAAGTGATTCAAGAAGTTAAGAAGTATTTCCGTGAAAAAGTGTATGAAACGATTATACCGCGCAATGTACGACTAAGTGAGGCACCAAGCCATGGGAAGCCAATTATTTTGTATGATGCGAAATCGCGGGGAGCGGAAGTATACGCAGACTTTGCGAAAGAGGTGATCGCAAATGGCTAAAGGGCTCGGAAAAGGCATTCATGCTCTTTTTACTAATTTAGAAGCGGAGAAAGGGGAAACGGTTCAAGAAATCGATATTCAACAACTTCGCCCGAATCCATATCAACCGCGCAAAACGTTTGATGAACAAGCGCTAGAAGAATTAAAGCAATCGATTATGGAACACGGAATCGTCCAACCGCTCATCGTTCGCCAGACGATCAAAGGGTATGAAATTGTCGTAGGTGAGCGGCGTTTTCGAGCGGCGCAATTAGCAGGAATGAAAACTGTTCCAGCGGTTGTGCGTGAACTCTCGGACGATAAAATGATGGAGATTGCGTTGCTGGAAAATTTACAGCGCGAAGATTTAAATCCAATTGAAGAAGCAACAGCCTATCAATTATTGCTTACGCGATGCAAATTAACGCAAGAAGAGCTAGCGAAACGTTTAGGAAAGAGCCGGCCGCATATTGCGAACCACCTTCGACTTCTTTCACTTCCAAGTGATGTTCAGCAAATGATTGAAGAAGGTACACTATCGATGGGACACGGTCGGGCGTTACTAGCATTAAAAAACAAACAAAAGCTTGCAGCTGTTACTCAACGAGTCATCCAAGAATCGCTTAATGTTCGACAACTTGAGGCGCTTATTCAACAGCTAAACAAAAATGTTCCACGTGAAACATCGAAAAAGAAAGAGGAAAAAAGCATATTTTTAGCGCAAAGTGAAGCGTTATTGCGCGAGCGTTTAGGAACAGCGGTATCTATTAAAAAACATCGGAAAAAAGGGAAAATTGAAATTGAATTTTTCTCTGAAGAAGATTTGACGCGTATTTTGCAACTGTTAAATGCGTACGATGAACAAATGGACGAATAGGATGTGAAATTAGTTGGCTTTACTCGGTACGCTTGTTAACGGAATATGTATTATTATTGGATCTCTGTTAGGTGCTATGTTCAAAAATATACCAGAGCGGATAAAATCTACGGTGATGAATGGAATTGGGCTTTCCGTTGTCGTCCTTGGTGTAAAAATGGGATTAGAAAGCGACCAATTTTTAATTGTTATTATTAGTTTAGTTTTCGGTGGAGTGCTAGGAGAAATATGGGATATTGAAGAAAAGCTTGAGAGATTAGGAGTTTGGGTAGAAAAAAGAATAGGATATGGAGCAGAAGGGGCAATTGCAAAAGGATTTGTTAGTGCCACGCTTCTGTTTGTCGTTGGTTCGATGGCTATCGTCGGTGCGCTACATAGCGGGTTAAGAGGCGATCATCTTGTACTATATACAAAATCGATTTTAGACGGCTTTGCGAGCATCATCTTAACCGCTACGTTTGGCATCGGCGTTATTTTCTCAGCCATTCCCGTTGTCGTTTATCAAGGATCGATTGCCTTACTGGCTACGCAAATTAATCAGTTCATTCCATCAAGCGCCCTTGAAGCATTTATTGCTGAATCGACCGCAACAGGCGGAATTTTAATTATTGCGATTGGGTTAAACATGTTAAATCTTACATCTGTTCGTGTCGCAAACTTATTACCAAGTATTTTAATCAATGCGTTAATCGTTGCTTTCATGCATATGTTATTCTGATAGTTTATATTTCAGTTCGTTCACTTTCAACGACGCAAATCGTTGTTGTTTTTTCAGTTGCATTCCAGCTTCATAAATGCCTGTTGCAATTGTTTCTGCCATATTCATTACTAAATGAAGTCGGGTGTTTTGTAGCACGAAAAATTCCATAAATCCGCTCACATTGACAATTCCGGTAATGTGGGCATCACCGACAGAAGGGAGATTTTTATTGACAGCCGCTCCTGGTTTTAATGGACCTTTTTCAATTGTAACCATCCCGATGTTTTTCACGCGCCCGAGACAAGCATCAACAGCGATAATGAATGCCTGTTTATGTTGTTGTTGAATGTCTTTTAGCTTTTCTTCTAAATTAACGGCATGAATTGGATCTTTTAACGTTCCATACACATAAAACGGCAACGATCCTTTTTGTTCAAGCATCGTGCCGACAAGTGGGCCAAGCGAATCGCCAGTCGAGCGATCGGTGCCGATGCAAACGATGACAACAGGCGTATGTGTAGAAGTTGGAAGCAAATATAAAATGGCCGATGCAAGTTGGGATACTGCATCCGGTTCATCGTAAAAAAATTTGTTTTGCATACGTTCGTTCCCTCCTTCAATGAAATGACGTGGTAACAGTATACGGAAAAATGTGAATATATATACATTGGGCATCGTAGAAAGTTCGCGCGCTACAAATATAAGTGAAATACTGTTACAATAACTTATGCGCAAACAAATAAGCTTGTATAGGTCATTTTGCTACGATGGAGGTGCGATGAATGGAGCAAGTGCAAAAAATATACGGTCGTGTCGTTGAAAAAATTATCGAAGGTGAATGGCTTGTTACAGTTGGTGTCAGTTTGTTTAAAATGATAGTGATCATTCTCTTAGCATCAATTTTGCTGAAGGTTGTCAAATTAACGATCGCAAAGTTTTTTGCTGTTCGGCAAAAAGCACCGATTCGATTATCTGAACGAAGAGAAGCAACATTGATGCGCTTATTAAACAATATGGCTACGTATAGCATTTACTTTATTACGTTTATGATGATTTTAGACGCCTTTGGTGTCGATATTCGTGCTATTTTAGCTGGCGCTGGCATCGTTGGACTTGCTGTTGGTTTCGGAGCACAAAACCTTGTTCGCGATATTATTACCGGCTTTTTTATTATCCTTGAAGATCAGTTTGCGGTTGGAGACTATGTACGTATCGGGACATTTGAAGGACATGTAGAAGAAATTGGTTTACGTACGACGAAGCTGAAAAGTTTTACAGGTGAAGTGCATATTTTGCCGAATGGGACGATTACGCAAGTGACAAACTTTTCTTTAAATAATAGCGTGGCGGTTGTTGATGTAAGTATTGCTTATGAAGGTGATTTAGAAAAGGCGGAAGCTGTGATTCGCGAAGTGTTACAAGAAATGCCAAACAAATATGAAGATATTGTGAGCCCGCCAGAATTATTAGGCGTGCAAAATTTAGGACCGTCTGAAGTCGTCATGCGCATTACGTGTGAAACGAAGCCGATGCGTCATTGGCATATCGCGCGCGCCTTGCGAAAAGAAATTAAGCTTCGTTTGGACGAGCGTGGCATTGAAATTCCGTTTCCTCGTTTAGTTCTTTACAATCGTGAACAACAAGCGGAACGTGCTTAAACAACGGAAAGGAGTGTGCTATATTGAATAAAGAGTATGGCATGCATGATATCGTCGAAATGAAAAAGGCGCATCCTTGTGGGACAAATCGTTGGAAGATTATTCGAATGGGCATGGATATTCGCATCAAATGCGAAGGATGCGGTCATAGCGTTTTGTTACCACGGAAAGAATTCGAAAGAAAAATGAAAAAAGTGCTTGTCAAACATGAGGAATAGATGAAGAGAGGAGTATGATGATGGGTTTAACAGCAGGGATTGTTGGTCTTCCGAACGTCGGAAAATCAACGTTGTTTAATGCGATTACAAAAGCAGGTGCCGAATCTGCCAACTATCCGTTTTGTACGATCGAACCAAACGTGGGGATCGTTGAAGTGCCAGATGAGCGACTAAAAACGTTGACAAAACTATTTAATCCAAAACGTACAGTTCCAACAGTATTCGAATTTACAGATATTGCCGGGATTGTTAAAGGTGCTAGTAAAGGTGAGGGATTAGGAAATAAGTTTTTGTCGCATATTCGTCAAGTTGATGCGATTTGCCAAGTTGTGCGCTGTTTTGCTGATGAAAATATTACGCATGTGGCTGGAAAAGTCGATCCGATTGCCGATATTGAAACGATTAATTTAGAGCTTATTTTTGCTGACTTAGAAACCGTAGATAAGCGAATAGACCGCGTTGGAAAAATGGCTAAACAAAAAGATAAAGAAGCGGTATTCGAATACGACATTTTAAGTCGTTTAAAGGAAACGTTTGAAGCAGGAAAACCAGCTAGAACACTTTCGTTTACAGAAGAAGAAATGAAAGTCGTAAAGCAATTGCATTTATTAACGATTAAACCGATGTTGTACGTTGCGAACGTTGGTGAAGAAGATTTAGCTGATCCGAACAGCAATGAATACGTCCAACAAGTAAAAGCGTTCGCAAAAGAGGACAACGCAGAAGTGATCGTCGTTTGCGCTAAAGTCGAGGCGGAGATGGCAGAATTGGACGATGAAGAAAAAGAGATGTTTTTACAAGAACTCGGTATCGAACAATCTGGTTTAGACCAACTCATTCGCGCCTCATATAGCTTGCTTGGGTTAGCAACGTACTTTACAGCGGGTGAACAAGAAGTGCGCGCATGGACGTTCCGTAAAGGAATGAAGGCACCACAATGTGCAGGCATTATTCATTCTGATTTTGAACGAGGATTTATTCGAGCGGAAACGGTATCATACGAAGATTTAGTGGCGGCAGGATCGATGGCGGCTGCTCGTGAAGCTGGAAAAGTACGCTTGGAAGGCAAAGATTACGAAGTGCAAGATGGCGATATTATCCATTTCCGTTTTAATGTCTAATCTTGCACACGAAAGTTGTTCATGATATAATCAACAAATGTGAGTAATGATATATTGCTCCTTGCTCTATATAGAGCCGTGTAGACCAAAAGGAGGTGACTGTGATGAGAAAGTACGAAATTATGTACATTATCCGTCCAAACATGGAAGAAGAAGCGAGAAAAGCAGTTGTTGAGCGTTTTAATAACGTATTAACTGAAAATGGCGCAGAAATTACAAATGTAAAAGAATGGGGTAAGCGTCGTCTCGCTTATGAAATTGAAAAATTCCGTGACGGTTACTACATGATTTTAAACGTTGTTGCGAAACCAGCAGCGGTTCAAGAATTTGACCGTTTAGCACGCATCAGCGAAGATATCATTCGTCATATCGTCGTGAAGGAAGAAGAATAATTTCCTCATGAATAGGAGTGGTTCTGATGATTAATCGCGTAATTCTCGTCGGAAGACTGACGAAAGATCCAGAATTACGCTATACTCCAAATGGAGTTGCTGTTGCCACGTTTACGCTAGCGGTAAACCGAACATATACAAACCAACAAGGTGAACGTGAGACAGATTTTATTAACTGTATCGTTTGGCGCCGGCAAGCTGAAAATGTGGCGAACTATTTGAAAAAAGGTAGTTTAGCTGGAGTAGAAGGTCGAATTCAAACGAGATCATATGAAAACCAAGAAGGAAAAAAAGTGTATGTGACAGAGGTTGTCGCCGATAGCGTGCAGTTTTTAGAGCCGCGAGGTGGCGGTGAGCAACGTGGCATGGCATCAGGCAGCTATGGCGAGCCGTTTCCATTTGGATCAAATCAGAACCCGAACCAAGGACGTAGCAGTGGATTTAGTCGAATTGATGATGATCCATTTGCGAACGATGGACAACCAATCGACATATCGGATGATGATTTGCCGTTTTAATATACATGATCAACGAAAGGAGGATACACGATGGCAGGACGTAAAGGTGGACGCACAAAACGTCGTAAAGTTTGCTACTTTACAGCAAACGGAATTACACACATCGACTACAAAGATGTCGACACATTAAAGAAATTCATTTCTGAGCGCGGTAAAATTTTACCTCGTCGCGTAACAGGTACGAGCGCAAAATATCAACGTAAATTAACAATTGCGATCAAGCGTGCTCGTCAAATGGCTTTATTACCATACGTTGCGGGCGAATAAAAAGAAAAAGCAGTAAGGGGGACGGAGCCTTACTGCTTTTTGTTTTCAAGGAGGGAAAAAAGTGAAAAACGCGCGTGTATTAACAGAAGGAGCTGTGCAACTCGCCATTTTTACAGTGCTTCTTTTACTTAGTTTATATATGCCTGTATTCGGGATGGTTGCTACGTTTTTTTTAGCAATTCCATTTCTTTTATTTACGATGCGCCATACATATAAAAATGGCTTGTTTTTACTTGCTGCATCATTTATTCCATCCATTTGGTTCGGTTCACTTTTCTCTGTTCCGATGACGTTTATGTTTGCAAGTAGTGGAGTGGCCATGGGGCATGTATGGCGAAAACACGGTGGAAAATACGCCGTTTTGCTCGTTGGTACGCTCTCTTTTTTAGTCAGCATGATCATCATTTATGCGGGTTCTGTTTTATTTTTTGACATTCACATTGGTAAACAAATTGAAGAAATCATGCAACAATCGTTTCAAAGTGCACAAAACATATTAGAAAAAATCGGGCAACAAGCGAACGACCAATTTGAAAAAACGATGAAACAAACGATGGATGTTGTTATCGATTTGTTGCCGACGGCGTTCGTTTTTGCTGCCGCATGTTTTGCTTGGATTACTCAACAAGCTGCCTTGCCTATTTTAAAGCGATTAAATATGCCGATTGGCAACTGGCAACCGTTTCGGGAACTCGTTTTACCAAAAAGCTTATTGTGGTACTATTTAGCGACAATGCTTTTATTATTTTTTCCGATCGGGCACGATTCATTTCTTTACATTATACTCATCAACTTATTTCAAATTTTGCAGTTGCTTATGATGATCCAAGGGTTCTCGTTCATTTTTTATTGGACTCATCATAAACATATGGGACGTAAAGGGGCCATTGCCATTGTTGTTCTATCGCTATTTTTCCCTTTTTTACTTCACCTCGTGCGAATATTAGGTATAATTGATTTAGGATTTGATTTGCGAAAGAGGTTGAAAGATTAATGACGCAAGGAGCTGACGTTCATGTCCAGTTTGTATGAAAAGCAGAGGCATCGCTATCCCTTGTATGTTTTAATTGGTATTACGTTCATATTGCTTGTTATCGTGACGTACTTTGAATGGGTAATTGGGATAGTTGCTGCTGTGCTCCTTGGACCGACGTTATTTCACGTATTTCGATCGTATAAAGTCGCTCAAGAGGAAATTGAAGATTATATTTCTACCCTTTCTTACCGCATTAAAAAAGTTGGAGAAGAAGCGTTAATGGGTATGCCGATTGGCATCATGCTCATTAACGATGAGCTGGAAATTGAGTGGACAAACACTTTTCTATCTTCTTGTTTTGGAGTGGATACGTTAGTTGGCCAATCGTTATATGATGTTGCTGAGCAACTTGTTCCGTTAATGAAAAAAGAGGCAACCGAAGAAGTCATTACGTTACATGATCGAACGTTTAAAGTAATCATTCGGCGAGAAGAGCGGTTACTGTACTTTTTTGATATTACTGAACAAGCAGAACTAGAGAAAAAATACGAGCAAGAAAAAATCGTATTAGGAGTCATCTTTCTCGACAATTACGATGATGTAACGCAAGGAATGGACGATCAAACGAAAAGCCAGCTCAATAGTCAAGTGACGTCCATTTTAAACAGATGGGCGGGCGAATACGGGTTATTTTTAAAACGTACGTCGTCTGATCGATTTGTCGCTGTGTTAAATGAACATATTTTACAACAGCTAGAGAAAAATAAATTTTCTG
This sequence comes from Anoxybacillus sp. MB8, assembly GCF_011006755.1. NCBI lineage: Bacteria > Bacillati > Bacillota > Bacilli > Caryophanales > Anoxybacillaceae > Anoxybacillus > Anoxybacillus sp. MB8. The sequence continues at coordinate 44,778 of NZ_RXXX01000009.1, read as the reverse complement.
TTTTAGATGAAGTGCGTGAGCAAACAGCGAAAAATCATGTGCCGTTAACGTTAAGTATCGGTATTGGAACAAATTCTCCTTCTTTGCCGGAATTAGGGACATTGGCTCAGTCTAGTTTAGATTTAGCGCTTGGACGTGGTGGCGATCAAGTAGCGATTAAACAACCGAATGGCAAAGTGAAATTTTACGGCGGGAAAACAAATCCAATGGAAAAACGGACAAGGGTTCGGGCCCGCGTCATATCACATGCGCTAAAAGAGCTCATTTTAGAAAGTGAACAAGTGTTTATTATGGGACATAAATATCCCGATATGGACGCCATTGGTGCTGCCATCGGTATTTTAAAAGTGGCTCAAATGAATCAAAAAGAAGCGTTTATTATTATTGATTCGAGCCGCATTGATTCTGGGGTACAACGGTTGCTTGAGGCGGTCAAAAAGCAGACGGAACTTTGGTCTCGCTTTATTTCCCCTGAACAAGCATTAGAGTTAGCGACAGAAGATACGTTGCTCGTTGTCGTCGATACACATAAACCTTCTCTTGTGATTGAAGAACGGCTATTGTTGCGACTAGATCGGGTTGTAGTCATTGATCATCATCGTCGCGGTGAAGAATTCATTCAAGATCCGATTCTCGTTTATATGGAACCGTATGCGTCATCAACGTCAGAGTTAGTGACGGAATTGCTAGAATATCAACCGAAACGTTCGAAGCTTTCTATGCTTGAGGCGACAGCTTTATTAGCTGGGATTGTCGTTGATACGAAAAGTTTTACGTTGCGCACAGGATCACGAACGTTTGATGCCGCTTCATATTTACGGGCGCAAGGGGCGGATACAACACTTGTCCAAAAATTGTTAAAAGAAAATATTGAGCATTACATTAAACGTGCTAAAATAATTGAGAACGCTATCATTGATGAGCACGGTTTTGCGATTGCGAAAGGAAATGTGAACGAAGCGTATGATCCTGTTTTAATCGCTCAAGCAGCCGATACGTTATTATCTTTGCATGGTGTTGTCGCTTCGTTTGTCATCTCGAAGCGAAACGATCAAACGATTGGAATTAGCGCTCGTTCATTGGGAGATGTCAACGTTCAGTTAATTATGGAAAAACTTGATGGCGGAGGCCATTTAACGAATGCGGCGACTCAGCTTACCAATGTAACGATTGACGAAGCCGAAAAACGATTGCGAGTAGCTATTCGAGAATATATTGAAGGAGGTAAAGAAACATGAAAGTGATCTTTTTAAAAGACGTGAAAGGAAAAGGAAAAAAAGGAGAAGTAAAAAACGTTGCAGATGGTTATGCGCAAAACTTTTTATTTAAACAAGGTCTTGCGATTGAAGCAACGCCGGCGAACTTAAAAGCGTTAGAAGCGCAAAAAAATAAACAAAAGAAAGAAGCGGAAGAAGAATTAGCCCGCGCAAAACAATTGAAAGAAAAAATCGATACATTAACTGTGGAATTGTTTGCGAAAGCTGGTGAGGGAGGTCGTTTATTCGGTTCGATCACAAGCAAACAAATTGCTGAAGCGCTCCAGCAACAACATGACATTAAGATTGATAAACGTAAAATTGAATTAGATGATGCGATTCGGGCGCTTGGATATACGAATGTACCGGTTAAGCTTCATCCAGAAGTGACTGCGACATTAAAAGTACATGTGCAAGAGCAAAAGTAATGAAATGTGATTTTATGCCGGATTTTTTCCGTGCATATAATCACATTTTTCTTATGAGAAAGGATGGTGAGCGTATATGAACGACGTATTTGCTGATCGACTCCCCCCACAAAATATTGAAGCTGAGCAAGCTGTGCTCGGAGCAATTTTATTGGAGCCATCGGCGCTCACAACCGCTTCAGAAATATTAATTCCCGAAGATTTTTATCGAGCTGCCCATCAAAAAATTTTCCGGACGATGTTGCAACTATCTGATCGTGGTGAACCAGTCGATTTAGTGACCGTTACATCAGAACTAGCAGATGCGAATGCCCTTGAAGAAATAGGGGGCGTTTCATATTTAACCGAGCTAGCGAATGCTGTTCCAACGGCGGCAAACGTACAATATTATGCGAAAATTGTAGAAGAAAAGTCCATTTTACGCCGTTTAATTCGTACAGCTACATCAATTGCCCAAGACGGCTACACGCGGGAAGATGAAGTAGAAGATGTGTTAAATGAAGCGGAGCGCAAAATCTTAGAAGTATCGCAACGAAAAAATACGAGCGGATTTCAAAATATAAAAGATGTGCTCGTTCAAGCATACGACAACATTGAAATGCTCCATAATCGCAAGGGGGAAATCACCGGAATTCCGACTGGATTTATTGAACTAGATCGGATGACGGCCGGGTTTCAACGAAGCGATTTTATTATTGTTGCTGCTCGTCCATCTGTCGGAAAAACTGCATTTGCATTAAATATTGCGCAAAATGTGGCGACGCGTACGGGTGAGAATGTGGCCATTTTCAGCTTAGAAATGGGTGCGCAACAGCTTGTGATGCGTATGCTTTGTGCAGAAGGAAACATTAACGCTCAAAATTTGCGGACGGGCAAACTCACACCGGAAGACTGGGGAAAGTTAACGATGGCGATGGGAAGCCTGTCAAATGCCGGGATTTTTATTGACGATACGCCGAACATTCGCGTAAGTGAAATTCGTGCCAAGTGTCGCCGCTTAAAACAAGAACAAGGACTTGGAATGGTATTAATCGATTACTTACAGCTTATTCAAGGAAGTGGACGAAACCGCGAAAATCGTCAACAAGAAGTATCGGAAATTTCTCGCTCGCTAAAAGCGTTAGCTCGTGAATTAGATGTTCCTGTCATCGCTTTATCTCAGCTTTCTCGAAGCGTAGAGCAGCGCCAAGATAAACGCCCGATGATGTCTGACTTGCGTGAATCGGGAAGTATTGAGCAAGATGCCGATATTGTCGCTTTTTTATATCGTGATGATTATTACGATAAAGAATCGGAAAACAAAAATATCATTGAAATTATTATTGCAAAACAACGGAACGGTCCGGTTGGTACTGTACAGCTTGCTTTTGTTAAAGAGTATAACAAGTTTGTCAACTTAGAGCGCCGCTTCGATGATGCAAACGTTCCGCCTGGGGCTTAATTGAATACGAATAAAAATGATAAAAACATATATAAATGTTCGGTTTTTTATTGATTTTTCGTAGTTGATTTGGTACACTTACTTTGTTTGGAATTGATGAAGCGGAGGTGCTCGCCATGTCTTCAGTTGTTGTTGTTGGAACACAATGGGGCGATGAAGGAAAGGGTAAAATTACAGACTTTTTATCACAACATGCAGAAGTGATTGCACGATATCAGGGTGGAAATAACGCCGGACATACGATTGTATTTAACGGCGAAAAGTATAAATTACATTTAATTCCTTCTGGCATTTTTTATAAAGATAAAATTTGTGTCATTGGAAACGGAATGGTTGTTGATCCGAAAGCGCTTGTGCAAGAATTAGCGTATTTACATGAGCGTGGTGTAAGCACGGAAAATTTACGCATTAGCAACCGCGCACATGTGATCTTGCCTTATCATTTAAAGCTGGATGAAGTAGAAGAAGAACGAAAAGGGGCTAATAAAATCGGAACGACGAAAAAAGGAATTGGCCCTGCTTATATGGATAAAGCGGCACGTGTCGGCATCCGCATCGCAGATTTGCTCGACCGTGAAGTATTTGAAGAAAAATTAGCCCGTAATTTAGCGGAGAAAAACGTACTTTTTGAAAAAGTGTACGGTGTTGAAGGATTTAAATTAGAACACATTCTTGATGAATATTATGAATATGGACAACAAATTGCGAAGTATGTTTGCGATACGTCTGTCGTATTAAACGATGCGCTTGATGAAGGACGTCGTGTTTTATTTGAAGGCGCCCAAGGCGTCATGTTAGATATTGACCAAGGAACGTATCCGTTTGTTACGTCATCTAACCCTGTGGCTGGTGGGGTAACGATTGGTGCAGGTGTTGGTCCAACAAAAATTAAACATGTTGTTGGTGTAGCTAAAGCATATACAACACGTGTCGGTGACGGTCCGTTTCCAACTGAGTTAAACAATGAAATTGGTGACCGCATTCGCGAAGTAGGCCGCGAGTATGGAACGACGACAGGGCGCCCACGTCGCGTCGGTTGGTTCGATAGCGTTGTTGTTCGCCATGCCCGCCGAGTTAGCGGGATTACAGATTTATCTTTAAACTCAATCGACGTATTAACAGGTATTGAGACGTTAAAAATTTGCGTCGCTTATCGATATAAAGGACAGATCATAGAAGAGTTTCCGGCAAGCTTAAAAGTGCTAGCGGAATGCGAACCTGTATATGAAGAATTGCCAGGGTGGACAGAAGATATTACTGGCGTAAAAAGCTTAGACGAACTTCCAACTAATGCCCGCCGTTACGTTGAGCGCATTTCGCAATTGACAGGTATTCCGCTTTCTATTTTCTCTGTCGGACCAGACCGTTCTCAAACGAATGTTGTCCGTAACGTATATGCATAAGAAAAAACGTCGATGACTCGTTCGTCGACGTTTTTTTAAAAAAACTATTGTCTTTTTACTAATTATATAATAGAATAATAGATGTCTGTTAGAATACGGTTCCGTGGTGTAGTGGTTAACATGCCTGCCTGTCACGCAGGAGATCGCGGGTTCGAATCCCGTCGGAACCGCCATTTTTTTATTAGCACGCTCGAATGGACTTCATTGATCAGGCACCAGCGTACCGCTCGAGTCGCATCTTGAGTAAGCAAATGGAGAGCGGGACGAAGGACGTTTTGTTTTCGAATAAATAAAGGGTGAAGCTATAATCAATATGGCTCGGTAGCTCAGTCGGTAGAGCAAAGGACTGAAAATCCTTGTGTCGGCGGTTCGATTCCGTCCCGAGCCACTTGTAAGCATAGATACATATATGTGTCTATGCTTTTTTATTTTATAATAGTGACATGGTACACTATATGTAAATACGCCTTTTTGGGGGAGTGAACATAAATGGAGAAAAAAATTTTAGTTGTTGATGATGAAAAGCCGATTGCTGACATTTTGCAATTTAATTTAAGAAAAGAAGGATATGACGTATATTGTGCGTACGACGGTGTGGAGGCGTTACAAAAAGTAGAAGATATTCAACCGGATTTAATTTTATTAGATATTATGCTTCCGCAAAAAGATGGTATGGAAGTATGCCGCGAAATTCGTAAAAAATACGATATGCCGATCATTATGTTGACAGCAAAAGATTCTGAAATTGATAAAGTGCTTGGACTAGAGCTCGGTGCGGACGATTATGTAACGAAGCCATTTAGCACGCGCGAGTTGTTGGCACGCGTGAAAGCTAATTTGCGTCGCCATCAACAAAGCCAAGAACAAGATGTAAAAGAAATGAGCGAAATAAAAATTGGTTCGCTTACCATTCATCCAGACGCTTATATTGTATCTAAACGGGGAGAGGAAATTGAATTAACTCATCGCGAGTTTGAACTTCTTCACTATTTAGCGAAACATATCGGTCAAGTGATGACACGTGAACATTTACTTCAAACGGTATGGGGATACGATTATTTTGGCGATGTGCGTACCGTTGATGTAACCGTTCGACGTTTGCGTGAAAAAATCGAGGACAACCCTTCGCATCCAACGTGGATTGTGACAAGACGAGGGGTAGGATATTATTTACGAAATCCGGAACAGGAGTAACCGCATGAAAAAAGTAAGTATATTCCAATCGATTCACGTGAAATTTGCCTTGATTTATATTTTGCTTATTTTAATCGCAATGCAAATTATCGGGGCTTATTTCGTGCGTCAATTAGAGGCACAACTCGTTGAAAACTTTAAAAACTCGTTAAATGAGCGCGTGATTTTGCTCGCTTACAATATTGAACAAGAAATGAATAAAGAACGCGATAAAAAAAGTCCTACAATCGAAGAAGAGATTCGCGCAATTTTACAAGATTTCGTGTCACAAGATATTTCTGAAGTGCGCGTTATTGATAATAAAAGTAAAGTATTAGGAACATCGAATCCATACAATCAAAATATTGTCGGAAAACGGACGACAGATTTACTAATTAAACGAACGTTAGTTGCAGGCGAAATGACGGAAAAAATGCTTGTTGATCCGAAAACAGGGCACCGCATGTATATTTCCTCGACCCCAATTAAAGTAAAGAACGAAATGAAAGGGGCTATTTATGTTATCGCCTCGATGGAAAATGTTTTTGCACAAATGAGGCAAATTAATAACATTTTAGCGACTGGAACAGGAATCGCTTTAGTCATTACAGCGTTGTTAGGCATTTTACTAGCGCAAACGATTACTCGTCCCATTTCAGATATGCGTAAACAAGCATTAGCGATGGCAAAAGGTAATTTTTCACGAAAAGTAAAAGTATACGGGTATGATGAAATTGGACAGCTTGCGCTCAGTTTTAACAACTTAACGAAAAAATTGCAAGAAGCGCAAGCGACGACCGAAGGAGAGCGTCGTAAGTTAGAATCGGTATTGACGCATATGACAGATGGTGTGATCGCCACAGATAGAAAAGGGAGAATTATTTTAATTAATGATGCGGCGCTAAACATTTTAAATGTTTCACGTGAAACAGTGTTGTCTGCCCCTATTGTGAGCGTATTAGGATTAGACGAACAATACACATTTGAAACGCTGCTGGAAGAGCGTGAAACGTTAATTTTAGATTTTAGTACAGAAGAAGAAATGTACATTTTACGCGCTTCTTTATCTGTTATTCAAAAAGAAAAAGGGTTTGTAAACGGGTTAATCGTTGTGTTGCACGATATTACAGAACATGAAAAAATTGATCGCGATCGTCGCGAGTTTGTCGCTAATGTTTCGCACGAGCTACGGACGCCGTTAACGACCATGCGCAGTTATTTAGAAGCGCTTGCGGACGGAGCATGGCGCGATGAGGAAATTGCTCCGCGATTTATTGAAGTGACACAAAATGAAACAGAGCGAATGATTCGTCTCGTCAACGATTTGTTGCAGCTTTCTAAGCTTGACAGCAAAGACTACAAATTGAAAAAGACGCGCGTTCATTTTATTCCATATTTTCATAAAGTGATCGATCGATTTGAACTAACGAAAAAAGAAAACGTTTCGTTCGTTCGAGACTTTCCTGATGAAAAAATCTTTGTTCATATGGATGAAGATAAAATTACACAAGTGCTTGATAACATTATTTCTAACGCCTTAAAATACTCTCCGCAAGGAGGAAAAATTACGTTTCGTGTGAAGAAAAAAGAGGATCATATCGAAGTAAGTGTGAAAGATGAAGGAGTCGGTATTCCTAAATCGGATTTATCGAAAATTTTTGAGCGTTTTTACCGTGTCGACAAGGCGCGCTCACGGAAGCTCGGTGGAACAGGGCTAGGTCTTGCGATTGCAAAAGAAGTTGTCGTCGCACATGGTGGGCGTATTTGGGCTGAAAGTCAAGAACGGAAAGGGACAACGATTTACTTTACTTTGCCGATTGAACAACAGAAAAAAGGATGAAAACGATGAAATACGAAACGATGAAATCGATTGTATTGACGATTCTTGTATGTACGAGCGTTTTTTTAACGTGGAGCTTATGGACGTATCAGCCGAAATATGACTTCATTGAAAACGCAAAATACATTCAAAACGTCCCTGTCAGCAATGTTGCGGTCGATTATGGTACAGTCGTTCAGCCGCGTTATATTTTTATTCATAAAGATGCACAACATTACGGGATGACGCATCATTCAGACATTTATAAATTTATGAAGGAAATGAAAAATTGGACGTTCGATCATTTTGAAAATATATCAGACACAGTAAAAAAAGAACAATTTCTTTCGTTTATCCATGGGAAAGGAAAAATAGAAATTATTTATCCAGACGACATACCGATTGAAATGTATCATACGATTTTTCAAATAGATGATACAGATGTTGAAAAAGTTCGCTTTGATCGCATCATTATTCCAATGAATGAAAACGAAGAAGAAATTCACGTATATTTCGTATCTGTCAATGAAAAGCGTATATATAAAGCGGTCGCTCAAGATGTGTCGATAGAGAATTTGAAACAAACATATTATGCGCGCGCAGAGCGTTATACACCATTTTTATCGTACGACATCAGTGAAACAAAATCGCTATTTTTACCAGCTCGTCCACTCGTATTAAACCGATTGCAATACTATATGGACGAATTAAGCGCAGATCGTTTTAAAGATGCGCTATTTACAGATCCGAGTTTTGTGAAAAAAGATGTGCTCAACTTCGGAGAAGAATATACAGATGGTTCGCGGTTAATGGATGTCGATTTATCTAAAAAGTTACTATTGTATGTCAATCCAGCGGCTCGTGGCGAAACACAAACGTTTGATCCAACGATCTTGCAAAAAAGCATCGACTTTGTCAACGATCACGGCGGTTGGACGGATACGTATTATTTTGATCGCTTAGACGAAAACGGTAGAAAAGTAACTTTTCGTTTGTTTGCCAATGGTTATCCTGTATTTAATCGTTACGGTATGGCAGAAATTATACAAATATGGGGAGAAAATGAGATTATCAATTACCAACGCCCACTATTTACATTAGCTATTCCCGATCGGGTGAGCTTGCCAATTACACTTTCGTCTGGATATGAAGTCATTGATCAGTTGAAACAACAAAAAAATATTCAACATGAGTTAATTGATGATATTGCCATCGGTTATGAGCTCATTCGTGATTCGGAGCGGGAAAATATCGTCATGTTAGAACCAGCTTGGTACTGTTTATATAACGGAACATGGCGGAAAATTGTGATGACGACAGATGAACGAAGAGGGGATATCATTGGATTGGAGTAAAACGAAAACGATTTTTATTATTACATTTCTCATTCTCGATATATTTTTAGGGTACCAATTTATTCAGAAAAAAAATAGTAGCCAGCTTGATGTCATTTTAGAAGCGACAATTGAAGAACAACTTGAAGCAGATGGTATTACATATGTCGATTTGCCAAAAGAGATCACGAAAGCGACATATGTCAGTGGGAAAAGTAAAACGTTTACGGAAGAAGAAGTTAAAAATTTGCCAAACCAACAAGTAGAAGCAGCAAATGAAACGGTTTTGCAAGCTCATTTTATTAAACCTGTTCCATTGCAAGACCCGAAAGACGGTTATCGTTTAACAGAGTTTTTAAGGCAAAATATCATTGCGGGTGATCAATATACGTTTTGGAAGTATGACGAAGATTTACAAGCGCTCATTTATTTTCAACAATATGAAGGAAAAACGATTTATAAAAACGTGAGCAGTATGTTGCTTATTTATGTGAACGATCAAAATGAAATGGTCGGTTACGAACAAACGTTGCTTGTTGATTTAGAAAAGAACGAGAAAAAACAAGAAATTTTGCCAGCGATTAAAGCATTAGAGACGTTGTATAAACGAAATCACTTAAAGCCTGGTGATCGCGTAACGAAAATCGATTTAGGTTATTATGCACTTGTCCAGTTTACGACTTCGCAAGTGTTAACACCGACATGGCATGTTGTTGTGAATGGAAAAACAGATTATTATGTCAATGCATTTGAAGGACAAGTGATTAGCGATGAAAATAAAGTGTTGGAGTGAATGAGATGAGGTTTAGCGTTTTGGCAAGTGGCAGTACAGGTAACGCCTTTTACGTAGAAACGGAACGTGAACGGTTACTTGTTGATGCAGGATTAAGCGGTAAACAATTAGAGCAACTATTTGCTCATATTGATCGCCGTCTTCAAGATGTAACAGGTGTTTTAGTGACGCATGAACATAGCGATCATATTAAAGGTTTAGGCGTCATTGCTCGGAAGTACCGCCTTCCGATTTATGCGAATGAAAAAACGTGGAAAGCGATGGATGGACTCATTGGTGACATTCCATCTGAACAAAAATTTATTTTCCCAACGGGTGCTGTTCGCACGTTTGGAGATATGGATGTTGAGTCATTTGGCGTGTCGCACGATGCCGCCGAGCCTATGTTTTATGTGTTTCATTACGAGGGAAAAAAGTTAGCGCTTATTACAGATACAGGGTATGTTAGCGAGCGCATGAAAGGTGTCATTTGTCATGCGGATGTATTTGTATTTGAAAGCAACCATGATGTAGAAATGTTACGTATGGGAAAATACCCATGGAACATTAAGCGACGTATTTTAAGTGATGTCGGACACGTATCTAACGAAGATGCAGGTCTCGCCTTAGCGGACGTGATCGGTGATAAAACAAGGCGCATTTATTTAGCTCATTTAAGCCAAGATAACAATATGAAAGAATTAGCGCGAATGACAGTTGCTCAGACGCTTGAGAAAAAAGGGATGATCGTCGGAGAATCTTTTCAACTATATGATACGGATCCGGTTCGTCCGACAGCGCTCGTTTCCGTATAAATTTCACCGTTTTTTCACCAACATGACGTATGTATATTGTTAGATGATGAGCGAAAAAACAGGTTATAATGGAAAATGGGTCAATATTTGAGATAGAAAGGACGGGTGAAAAATGGGCTATTATGATGATCATTATGAACATGTTCGTCAAAAACAAAAAGGGAACCGCGGAGGCACGTTTTTGGCGGGATTAGTCGGGGCGATTTTAGGGGGAATGCTTGTCATCGTCGCTATTCCTTCGCTAGTAAAATGGGACGTGTTACCTTATTCACTTGAACAAACGGAAGAAAAACAGACGACGGTAACAGAGCAGCCAAAAGTAGATAAAAGTGTAGCAGTAGATGTCGTCACTCAAGTAACGAAAGCTGTAAACAAAGTATCTAATGCGGTTGTCGGCATTGTAAATATTCAAGAAGCAAGTTTTTGGTCAGAAGGCGGGGAAGCTGGAACAGGTTCCGGTGTTATTTATAAAAAAGAAGGGAATAAGGCATATATCGTCACTAACCATCACGTCGTTGAAGGTGCGAGCCGTGTCGAAGTGAGCTTAAGCGACGGAACAAAAGTGCCAGCTCGTCTTCTTGGAAGTGATGTATGGACCGATTTAGCAGTATTAGAAATCGATGCGAAACATGTCACAAACGTAGCTGAATTCGGTAACTCAGATGTCGTGAAGGTCGGGGAACCAGTGATTGCAGTTGGGAACCCACTCGGCTTGCAATTTGCAGGTTCTGTGACGCAAGGAATTATTTCTGGGGTAAACCGTACGATTCCAATTGATATTGATCAAGATGGCATCCCAGATTGGCATGCAGAAGTATTACAAACAGACGCTGCGATTAACCCAGGAAACAGCGGAGGAGCACTCGTAAATATCGAAGGTCAAGTCATTGGAATTAACTCGATGAAAATTGCGCAAGAAGCCGTGGAAGGAATCGGATTATCCATTCCGATTAACTATGCAAAACCGATCATTGCGGATTTAGAGAAGTTTGGACAAGTTCGTCGACCATATATGGGCGTAGAGTTACGTTCATTAAGCGATATTCCAGCATATCATTGGCAACAGACGCTTCATTTGCCGGCAAACGTGAAAGAAGGGGTTGCTATTTTACAAGTCGTACCGGGATCACCAGCTGCCCAAGCGGGTTTACGTGAATTTGATGTCATTGTCGCGTTAGATGACGAAAACATTCCGGATGTCATCGCCTTAAGAAAGCATTTATATAATCGGAAACAAATTGGCGATACGATGAAAGTAACGTTTTATCGCGATGGCAAAAAACAAACAGTGACATTAAAATTGGCCAAACAATCATTATAGTGAAACGGCAGGGCATTCCCTGTCGTTTCATTCATAAACGAGGAGTGGTATGTTTTGTGGAAATGTTGTGAACAACATGTCGAACTTGCGATTGATATGTATGTGGATGAAAAACAACAAGCGCCTGAGATATCAACAGTTTCTGTGGATAAAAAAGAAGAAATGTGCGATTTTTGTGAACAGCGTGCGGTATATATAGTAGGGAACTAACGTTTCTACACAATATGTGGATTTATATTGTGGATATGTGGATAAAACCTGTGGATATTATGTTTGTAAAGTGGGGATCACTTGTGAATATATATATTATTGCTGTGGGTAAGTTGAAAGAAAAATATTTAAAACAAGGAATCGAAGAATATATGAAACGACTGTCATCCTATGCAAAAATCGACATCATTGAAGTAGCGGATGAAAAAGCGCCAGAGCAGTTAAGTAAACAACAAACGGAGCTCGTAAAAAAGAAAGAAGGCGAACGCATTTTAGGTAAAGTAACAGACGATATGCACGTCATTGCTTTAGCCATTGAAGGAAAAATGATGTCTTCTGAACAATTTGCTCAAACGCTCGATCGATTAGCGACATACGGAAAAAGTAAAGTCGCCTTTGTCATCGGAGGGTCTCTCGGCTTAAGCGATGACGTCATGAAACGAGCAAACGAATCGCTTTCATTTTCAAAAATGACGTTTCCGCATCAACTCATGCGCCTCATTTTAACTGAGCAAATTTACCGCGCTTTTCGCATTAACCGAGGGGAACCGTATCATAAATAAAATAAGCGGCGAAATGAAGCCGCTTATTTTACCCCTTTCATAAAGCTTTCAATTTTTGGTGAGATGATGAAAAGAATGATACTAAAGACGATGGCGATTCCGCCGATTGTTCCGAAATAAGCCATTTCGGTTTCAGGCGTATAAAACTTCACAATTTGCGCGTTAATGGCTTGGGCAGCTGCGCTTGATAAAAACCATAAGCTCATCGTTTGTGCTGAAAACGCCGCAGGAGCAAGCTTTGTTGTTGCCGATAAACCGACTGGCGATAAACATAGTTCCCCAAACACAACGATTAAGTAGCTTAGCACGAGCCAAAGAGGGCTCACTAATGAGTCGTTTCCGCCGAGATAAGCTGGTAATAAAATGACGACAAACGATAAACCAGCAAACAGTAGCGCTAAAGAAAATTTCTTTGGAATGGACGGCTGTTTATCCCCTAACTTCACCCATAGCCAAGCAAAAATCGGTGCAAATGTAATGACAAATAACGGGTTCAACGATTGGAACCAAGCTGGCGAAAGATCAATACCAGCAAAATGCAACTGTGTTCGTTTATCCGCATATGTTGCTAAAATGGTCGAACCTTGTTCTTGGATAGACCAAAACATGGCTGATGCAATGAATAATGGAATATAGGCGATGATGCGCGAGCGCTCAACATCTGTCGTTTTTGGACTACGATACATCACTACGAAATAAATAGTTGGAATGACAATACCGAAAATGCCGACGAGTGATACAAACAGATCAATTGTTAATACGTTTGTCCATGAGCCAATGAGAACGAGCAAGGCGATGACCGCTGCGCCAATTGCCCCCCATGTAAACACTTTTTTCTTTTCATCTGCGGATAATGGATTTGGGACATGCGTTCCGGCAAGACCAAGATTTCTTTTTTTCGTTCCGATAAATACGAGAAGTCCAAAAAACATACCGATCGCCGCAATCCCAAAACCGAGATGGAAGTTATATTTCATCCCAACTGTTCCAACAACGAGCGGAGCTAAAAATGCACCAAGGTTAATCCCCATATAAAAAATGCTAAATCCTGCATCGCGACGGTGATCCCCTTCAGCATATAAATCGCCAACGACGCTCGAAACGTTTGGCTTAAGCAATCCTGTCCCAAGAACGATGAGAACCATTGAAACGAAAAACATTGTGACACTTCCTGGAATCGCTAAAGCCATATGACCGAGCATAATTAAAATTCCGCCGTAAAAAACGGCTTTCGCCGTTCCGAACAATCGGTCAGCAAACCATCCACCAATAATACCAGACATATAAACGAGTGAGCCGTAAATGGACATGATCGCTAAAGCAGTTGTTTCATCTAGCCCTAGCCCACCTTTTGATACTTCGTAATACATGTAAAATACGAGAATGGCACGCATGCCATAGTAAGAGAAACGTTCCCAAAACTCAGTAAAAAATAACGTAAACAGTCCTTTCGGATGGCCGAAAAAACCACGTTGAGGGACGCTGTCCACAATTTGTTGTTTACTTTGTGACATAATAAAACACCTTCCATTTTCGAAAATAATAATTTTTATTTTCAGTATTTTCTGTATGAAACCGATCCATATTAATAAAAAGGTTTCACAAATCATAATTTTAAACGAATAGACAGATTAAGTAAATAAAAAATTTTCTAAAATAATATAATAGGATAGCTTTTCGCCATCCTCTTATTTGCGATGCATTTTAAACTGTAAAAACAATTCATTGTAATATGCAAGCATGCTTTTTCCGAGATTTTCATACACTTCAAGTTTATTAGCCAGTTGTTCGCTCGGGTAAAAACGTTCATCTTCAACAATTTCCTTCGGCAAATATTCGAGCGCCTTTTTATTTGGCGTTGAGTAGCCGACGTATTCGGCGTTTTGGGCTGCATTTTTCGGATCAAGCATAAAATTAATGAATTGATGGGCACCTTCAATGTTTTTTGCCGTCTTTGGGATAACCATATTATCAAACCATAAGTTTGTTCCTTCTTTTGGGATGACATAATCGAGCCGTTCATTTTCCCACATTATTTCTGCCGCATCCCCTGACCAGACGATGCCAATTGCTGCTTCTTCGTTCGCAAGAAGCATTTTAATTTCGTCACCGACGATCGCTTTGACGTTTGGTGTGAGGGCATCTAGTTTTTGCTTTGCTTGTTGTAAATGTGTTTTGTTCGTATCGTTGAGCGAGTAATGTAAACTATTTAATGCCATTCCTATAATTTCGCGCGCGCCATCGACAAGCAAAATTTCATTTTTAAACGACGGATCCCATAAATCGTTCCAACTCGTGATTTCCTTTCCGCCAAGTAGGGCACGGTTATAGACGATGCCGACCGTTCCCCAAAAGTAAGGAATGGAATATTGATTCCCTGGATCAAACGATAAGTTAAGGAAGCGTTCATCAATATAGCGTAAGTTTGGGATTTTTGCATGATCGATCGGAAGTAACAACCCTTCTTCTTTCATTTTGCTGATGGCGTATTCTGAAGGGACAGCGACGTCAAATGTCGTGCCACCTTGAGCAATTTTCGTCATCATCGCTTCGTTTGAATCAAACGTTTGGTAAATCACTTTCAAGCCTGTTTCTTTTTCAAATTTTTTAATGAGTGCGGGGTCAATGTAGTCGCCCCAGTTATAAATCGTGACAGTATTGTCTCCTCCATACCCTTCAGATGATTCGATCGTTTTTGTAACATAAAGCAAACTAAAAGCAACGAGCCAAACAAGCAAAAAAAGCGACAATATTTTTTTCATTTTTGTCCCCCCTTCACGCTAGCTCGTTTTGTCATAACGTAATACACGACGACGAGAGAGAGCGTAAATAAGAAAAGAAGGGTAGATAAAGCGTTCACGGATAACGAAATCCCTTGTCGTGCCCGCGAATAAATTTCAACAGACAACGTCGAAAAGCCGTTGCCCGTCACGAAAAACGTAACTGCAAAATCATCAAGTGAGTATGTCAGCGCCATGAAAAACCCAGCGAAAATGCCGGGGGTAATGTATGGGAGGACGACTTTCGTCAATACGTCCCATTCGTTTGCCCCTAAGTCGCGTGCCGCGTCAATGAATGTTGGGCTCATTTCTTGTAGCTTTGGCAGCACCATTAACACGACAATTGGAATGCTGAAAGCGATATGAGACAGAAGAACGGACGTAAAGCCGAGCTGAATGCCGGCGATTGTAAATAAAATGAGAAACGATGCCCCGATAATGACGTCAGGGCTGACAATTAAAATATTATTTAACGTAAGCAACGTTTGTTTCCAGCGATGTTTCGCATAATAAATGGTGATCGCCCCGAAAACGCCAATGATTGTCGCAAGCGATGACGATAATAATGCAATGATCATCGTATGCAATACAATGATGAGCAAGCGCGTATCATCAAACACTTCTTTATACCAATCGAGCGTAAACGATTCGAAATGATGCATCGTTCCGCCACTATTAAACGAATAGTAGATTAAATAAAAAATAGGCATGTATAGTATAAAAAACACAAGCGCTAAATAGAGGCGAGAAAACTTCATTGTCTCACCCCCCATTTTTTATTCCCTGTCAACGCCATGATACTAGCCATGGCAATCATTAAAAAGACAGCGATTGTCGCACCCATTCCCCAGTTTTGCGTCACGAGAAAATGTTGCTCAACAGCGGTGCCAAGCGTAATGACGCGGTTTCCAGCGATCAACCTCGTCAACATAAAGAGCGAAAGCGACGGAATGAACACCGCCTGACAGCCTGCTTTTACGCCATCAAGCGTAAGTGGAAAAATAACGCGACGAAATGTCGTCCATTCGCTCGCTCCTAAATCGCGTGCCGCATCCATGAGAGAAGGATTCAATTTTTCAAGCGCATTAAAAATCGGCAAAATCATAAACGGAATAAAAATATAAACAGATACGAAAACAAAACTAAAATCCGTAAACAATAACTGCTTCGTTCCGATTCCGATGGCTTCAAATAGCGCATTGATTGCGCCATACGTGCCGAACAATCCGAGGAAAGCATACGCTTTCAACAATAAATTGACCCATGTCGGCAAAATAATAAGCAACAACCATAGCTGCTTATGCTTCGTTTTCGTCAACAAATAGGCGGTTGGATAAGCGATAAGAAGCGAAATGGCTGTAATTAAAAATGCATACCAAAACGAATTAAACGTCATTCGTAAATAAACAGGTGTGAAAAAAGTTTCATAGTTAACGAGCGAGAAATGGCCTTCCATATCGAAAAACGAATAATAAACGATAAGAATGATCGGTGCAATGACGAACAATCCGATCCATAGCCAATATGGGATAGCATAAGCGTAACGGCGCATGTTACTCCCCTCCGCTCTGCTTCATGACATGGATCGCTTCCGGTTCAAAATGAAGGCCAATTTCTTCTCCGATTTCCGCCTTTTTTGTTGAGTGAACGAGCCACTCGTTCCCATATGCATCATAACAACAAAGCTCGTAATGAACACCACGGAATAAAACAGAATCGACGCGCACGCGCAATTTGCCTCGTTCAACAGTTGTTAATTCTAAATCTTCAGGACGAATGACAATATCTACCCGTTCATTTTTTGCAAAACCGTGATCGACGCACGTAAATTGTTGATTTGCAAATTCCACAACAAAATCGTCAATCATCGTGCCAGCAATGATGTTTGACTCCCCGATAAAATCAGCGACGAAGCGGTTGACAGGCTCATCATAAATATCTTTTGGTGTACCGCGTTGCTCAATTTTTCCTTTATTCAATACAAAAATTTCATCTGACATCGCAAGTGCTTCTTCTTGATCGTGAGTGACGAAAATAAATGTAATGCCAAGTCTTCGTTGCAGTTCGCGCAACTCATATTGCATTTCTGTTCTCAATTTTAAATCAAGTGCAGAAAGCGGTTCATCTAACAACAAAACTTCCGGCTCGTTGACGATCGCGCGGGCGATGGCGACACGTTGTCGTTGTCCACCTGACATTTCATGAATCGCGCGTTGTTCGTACCCTTCTAAGTTGACGAAACGAAGCGCTTCCTTTACTTTTCGTTCGATATTTGCCATGGGCATTTTTTTAATGCGCAAGCCAAACGCGACGTTTTCAAACACGTTTAAGTGAGGAAAAAGAGCGTAATCTTGGAACACCGTATTCACTTGCCGTTTATTTGCTGGAACGTTGTTTATTCGTTTTCCATGGAAATAAATATCGCCTTTCGTCGGTTCGATAAAACCAGCGATTAAGCGAAGAATGGTTGTTTTTCCGCAACCGGACGGACCGAGAAGCGTATAAAATTTGCCTCGCTCGATTTCAAAACTAACATCATCGAGCACAGGAAGATCATCATCGTATTGTTTTGTCACATGGTCAAAGCGAATAATGACGCGATCGTCCATATTGTTTTTCCCACCTCATTTAGCTATTTTTAAATTCATTATGAACGATCGGTTTATATTGGGCAACTTTTTATTGAAGGACACCATAGCTAATGATTTCAACGGTTGGATGAATATCGATCTTTGCTTTCGCAAAAGCTTTCGGCCAGCTTTTTTGTTTTTGAAACGGTTTGTATTCGTAAGCGCGGGCATACAAACCAAATCCGACTGGATCGACTTCGTACTTTTGCATTTTTTTGACGATGCTCTCCAGCTGTTTTTGTATTTCCTTTGCAAGCCATTTCTCGACTTTTTTCTTTTCTTTTTTCATATCGATGTATGTCGTTGACTCCGTGACGATTACGCCGAGCTTCATACGAACGTCAAAATGGAACACCCCATTTCGAAATGACGGTTTATATGAAAAATCACCATGTTCAATCGAAATGCTTACGTATTCTTTTTGTTTAGTCAATTCTTTCGTTTGAAACGTAAGCGATGTAGCAGGTTTAACATTTTTTTTCAATATCGCAAAATACGGGCTCTCTTTTTGGGAAAGGCTACCGACATATTTTCGTTGTCGATTAAATAAAGCAATGCCACCTGCTACTAAATCCCCTTTATGCACTTTTAAAATGGGGGCAAATGGAGTTTGGGCACGATCGAGCGATGAACGCCGAAAATCAAGCATATTAATTTTTGTTGTTTGTTTACTTACATGGGCCGTTAATATGACATCGCGAATAGCGACAGATAAACGCGGTTTATCTTCAAGACGAACGTACATTAAATCTTTTAACGGACCATCAAAAACGATAAAATTCGCTGTTGTTGAATTTTTCGGATCGCGATAAAACACATCCAAGTAGGAAAACATGTCGTGTTTTTTCGTGAACGTTTTACTGACGATAATGTTTTGCGCTTTTCCACCAACAATTTTTCCAGACGCAAACGCGTTTGCTTTTGACCGTCCGTCGCGCGGCGTCATTCCAATTGTACGAATGACTTCGTAAATGTTTTTAGACTCTTTATTAAACACAGGGCTAATCGAGTAAACGAGTAACTTTCCATCTTTCCCCTCATCTAAACCGACCGTCAATGCGAGTGTTAATTCGTCAAGTTGAGTTTTCATTCCACATCCACTAGCTATAAAAAAGCAAAGTATGGCATATATACACTTTTTCATTTGTTTTTCCCTCCTTGAAACCATCGTGCAATGGAGGTGTAAATAAATAAACCGATAGGGAAAAAGTACGCTCCCCATAAACCGTATCTTTCCCACCACGAACCCATCGTTTGAATATGAGAAAACGATGGATTGTATAAAAACGACGTGAAAATAAATATACAAACAGCAACGAGTAATACGATCGTATGATCCTTTTTTCCAATGAGTTGACTAATGCCAAAAACAGTTGTGAAAATATAGGGGATGCCTGTCGTTGACATCACGAACAAATAAAACGATAAAAAAATCACTTCAAACCGTTCGATAAACGAAAATTCGATCGTTTTAAGCAGCGACAACGTCGGCCAAATAAGCGAAGGTGTTTCGTCTGGGCTAAAAAAAATAAAACATGTGATCGTAATGAGCAAAAATGTAAAAGCCGAGATGCTGTTGGCGATGACCATCGCTTTTACCGCATGCTTTTTTTCTTTTAAAAATGGGTAAAACACGAACGCTAATTCAAATCCTAAAAAAGATAAAACTGTCGTTTTCACCGCTTGAATAATTGGAGCCCATCCTTCCTTGAGCATAGGGAGCATATGCAAAATTGTCCCTTTTTGTAACGGCACAGCAATAAGAATAGGCATCCAAAGCGTTAAATAAAAGACAACTTCAGCATAACGCCCAAGTACACGCACACCATTTCGTGTAATTAAAAAGCCAGGGAGCATAAATAACATCATAATGAGATAGTTTGGTGTGTTTGGTAAAACCCATACTTGTGTAATATGAATAGAGGTAAAAACGACGGTGATTGACGCTAATAAAGCGTAAGCGACAAAAGCAAGATGAAGAAACGTCCCAAATATACGGCCGAAGTAGCGACGAGAAAGATCAAAAATCGTGTCTTGTTCATGCTTTTTCATCGTTTTTATAATGATCGTACTTGCGATGATCGAAATGATCCAGCCGATGACAATGGCGATCCATCCATCTGTATTGGCGATATCGGCAAGTTGGGCTGGAAGCGATAAAATGCCAATGCCGATTTGTGTGCCTGAAATGAGAAAAATATATTGCATCGTTGTTATTTCGTTAAATTGATATCGTTTCATACCCACCACTTATTTACGAAATTTTTTTTGTCTCGTCAGTTGCGTTGGACGGGCGGATAATGGGCGCGTGCGCATCATCCAAAGCGGGAAGCGCAAAAGTGTATCTTTCCAATCGCGCAACCGCGCAGGAGCAAACGGACTTCCTGCAGGTGTGCCGAGCGACTCTAATGAAATCAAATGGCCGATAATAAGCATGAACCCGATAACCATACCGACTAAACCAAATAAAGAAGCGGCAATCATCATTGGAAAACGCAATAAACGAATCGACTCGGACATATCTGGGTTCGGAATAATAAACGATGCAATGGCTGTCAACGAGACGATGACGACCATAATGTTGCTGACGATGCCGGCTTCAACGGCTGCTTGTCCAATGACGACACCGCCAACGATGCCGACCGTTTGTCCGATCGGTGCAGGTAAACGCAACCCCGCTTCACGTAACATTTCAATCGCAAGTTCCATTAAAACGGCTTCTAAAAGCGGTGGAAGCGGGACGCGTTCGCGCGATTCGCCAACGGTTAACAATAAATTGAGCGGAATAATTTCGTAATGAAACGAAAGTGCTGCGATGTAAGCAGACGGTAAAAAGATCGCCATAAAAAAGGCAAGCAAGCGCAACAGTCGCAAAAACGAGGCGATCATCCAACGTGTACTGTAATCATCAACGGTTTGGAAAAACGTAATAAACGTCATCGGACCAATCATGACGCTAGGCGAGCGGTCAACAACGATAACGATGCGCCCTTGTAATAAGTTGCTGACCGCAGCATCTGGTCGTTCCGTCAACAAAAATTGCGGAAACGGTGAAAACGGATTATCTTCAATATGTTGCATTAACTCCCCGGTATTGACGATCGTATCGACATCAATTTGTTCAATCCGATCTTTCAACTCTTGCAGCACTTCTGGATGAGCGATGTCTTCTAAGTACAATAATACGACAGGGGTATGTCCGCGTCTGCCGACGGTCGTTTCTTCAATTTTTAATTGTTGGTGTGGCAAATAGCGGCGAATTAACGCGATATTTTTTTCACACGTTTCAATAAAACCTTGGTGCGACCCTTTAAGCGATGATTCAATTTGCGGCTCTGCGATCGCGCGTTGCGGCCATCCTTGCGTATCCAACAACAATACATGGTCGTCGCCGTCTAAGAATAGTGCGGTTTCCCCTTGAAACACCCGTTGAAAGACATGTTCCCATTTTGTCGTATATGATTTTGAGCCGATTGGCAATTGAATATCAGCAATCGTGTGAATTTGTTTCGTTTCAAATAAAAGCGGATTAATAATGTTATTGTTAATCGAGTTTTTATCAACGAGCGTGTTGAGATAAATAAGCAACGCTCGTCTTTTTGGTTCCCCAATAAATAGATGACAATATATGAGATCAGGCGTTTTTGAAAAATAATCACGCAACGTTTGTTCGTTCATATCGAGCGAGTGCGTGACGGTTTGTTGTATTCCGTTCATCATTCATCCCCTTTAAGCTGTTGAAGTGGTTCGATAGCTGGTCCTTCTAGCACTTTTCCAGTAAAACAGAAGCGTGAACCGTGACATGGGCAGTCCCATGACCGTTCACTATTGTTCCATTCCAGTTCGCAACCCATATGCGTACACGTTGTATCGACGACATACAGCGTGCCTTGTTCGTCGCGGTAGGCACCTGCCCGTTTTCCGTCTACATTGACAACGGCTCCTTCCCCTTTCGATATGTCGCGCGGGGTACGAAGGGCATATTCCAGTTTTCCAGTTAAAAAATGTTTAGCGACATCAATGCCCTCAGTGAACAAATTGTTTAGTGACGGGTCAGCGATAAATCGTGACGGAGTAAATAAATGCGCGTAACGATGTTCTTTTTGTAACGCTAAATGTGTCAAAAGACGAGCTGCAACCATACTTGTCGTCATCCCCCATTTTCGATATCCTGTCGCGACAAGAATGTGCGGAAGACTTTTGCGAATCGGACCGATGTATGGAAGATTGTCTAACGTGACGAGATCTTGCGCCGACCAACGATATAGCACATGTGATAGCTCGAACGTATGTTCACAAAACGATTGTAACGCTTCATAGTGGTGAATCATGTTGATCCCTTGTCCGACTTTATGCGACTCGCCGCCAACGAAAAGAAGTGTTTTTCCATCCATTGTTGTACAGCGCAGCGACCGCTTTGGTTCATTTGCGCTTAAATACATGCCTTGCAATCGTTCGTGAGCTTCGACTGCAATGACGTAAGATCGCTCTGCATGCAAGCGTGCAAAGTAAAAAGCAGGGTCAAAAAACGGAAAGTGGGTACAAATGACAACAGTGTCACAAGTGATCGTTGCTCCATTTTTCGTTTGTACAATCGGCTGCGTCGTTGTCTCAATATGTTGTGCAACAGTTTGTTCGTAAAAAGATGCCCCGTATTTTACAGCAAGCTCGACTAATGTTTTTATATAATGGAGCGGATGAAATTGCGCTTGGTTTCGCATCATGACTGCACCTTGGATAGAGAAAGGAAGCGACAGTTGATCGACATATGCCCCATCGATGCCGAGCGTTTCATACGCTTTCCATTCCGCCTCAAGCTTATGTAATTGCGTTTCTTCGGTTGTATATACGTATGCATCTTCTAGCGATACGTCGCAATGAATATTGTGTTCTTTTACGATATGCAAAATCGATTGCAACGCTTCTTTGTTTGCTTCGTAATATTGCCGAGCGCTATCTTCACCGAAGTGGGCAATCAGTTCATGATAAATGAGATCATGCTGGGCAGTTATTTTTGCGGTCGTATGCCCTGTTGTGCCGTGACATAGCCGGTCTGCTTCGATGACGGCGACACGCACTCCTTGTTTAGCGAGCAAATAAGCCGTTGTAATGCCTGTTATTCCTCCACCAATAATCGCTACATCCGTTTCAATCGGTTGCGTCAAAGATGGAAAAGACGGAAGCGTTGTTGTTTGTAGCCAATACGATTGAGATAACTTTGGTAAAGACATGTTTTTGTTCCTCCATACCCATGTTTTTCTTAATTTTCCCCAAATCGAAAAGTTTATGATGAACATTTGCAAAGATGATAAAATGGAAATAGACGAGTATAGAAACGTTTTTATAACATAACGTAAGAGGGAGATTGAAAGTGAATAAAGATGCAAACATTCGTTTACAAGATAACGTGGTGTTAGAACATTATGGGCTTAATGAGTTGCATTTAGAATCTGTTCGTCATTATCGCGAGCAATTTGCAAAAGCAAAGCCAAACCATCCGTGGAACGGGTTAGAAACGAAAGATTTTTTATATAAAATTGGGGCATGGGGAAAAATACGAGATACAAACAAAGAAGGGCTCACATTAGCAGGGCTCCTTATGTTTAGTGAAGAGCGAATGATTACAGAAGTTTTACCACAATACTTTTTAGAATATCGCGAATATGATGATCATGCGGTGCATTGGACAAACCGCTTTACTTCACAAGACGGAACGTGGTCGGGAAATATTTATGATTTTTATTTTAAAGTGATGAACGAGCTCAAAGATGTATCTACATTTGAAAAAGAAGCGGTGCATGAAGCGCTTATCAACGCGATTGTCCATGCCGATTATAATGGCGATGGAGGCATTATTGTTGAACGGCAGCAATCATATATACAATTTTCTAATCCAGGGCTTTTCGGCATTCCTTTAGAACAAGCATATAGCGGCGGGATTA
The DNA here is from genome assembly GCF_011006755.1 of Anoxybacillus sp. MB8. Taxonomy (NCBI): domain Bacteria; kingdom Bacillati; phylum Bacillota; class Bacilli; order Caryophanales; family Anoxybacillaceae; genus Anoxybacillus; species Anoxybacillus sp. MB8. The sequence goes on along the minus strand of NZ_RXXX01000009.1, from coordinate 20,891 downwards.
GCCATTTGCGCAATCCGAATATGTTTAAAATGTTTATTTACATTCAGTTTTGTAAACGTGCTGGAGTCGGTTTAAAAACAATAGAGACGATTTGCTCACAACAACTCGCTGTCGAGCAATATGATTTTCAAAAACGAACGGTCGTTACATTGCCTATTGTGTCCTTCTCAGAAAGACATGAACATATAGAGGAGATCGAGGCAGTAAGTGATTGGACGGACGATGTGCCATTGTCGGACTCCGTAAATAAAGAAGAAAACTCCTATAATATCGAGCAAAACTCCGTTAATAACGAGATTAAGTCCGTAAATAACGAACCAGACTCCTTAAATAGTGAAGTTTACTCCTTAAATAAAGGGCTTAACTTCATAAATAACGAGGACAACTCCATAAATAAAGAAGAAAACTCCGTAAATATCCCATCCGACTCCGTAAATAAAGTGGATGAGGAAGAAGAAATAAATGTCGATCAGGAGTTATGGAACATTGCTGAAATTGCACGTAAGAAAAAAAGGCTTGCACCGACCAAAATGGAAGAAATCATTTTGCAACTATGCGCTCATCGACCGTTAATGTTAAAACAATTAGCGTATTTACTAGATCGGACGCCAGACGGTTTACGAAACAACTATTTAGGAAAGTTATTAGCAGAAGGAAAAATGCGCTTAAAGTATCCAGAACAACCAAATCACCCAAAACAAGCATATATGACGAATAAATAATATTCATGATTTGTTCAATATTTCACAAACTATAATCGACAAAAGAATGTTACAATGATGGTAACAAAAGAAAAGTTGAGGTGACAGAAGATGCTTGTATGCGAATGGAGAAACTTTTCAACAGATGCGGAAACATATACACTAGAGATATTTGAAGAAATGATTGGCGATGAATTTGAAGCGATGATGTTTGAAGATGATCAAGAAATTCCTTCTTATATATGGACAGTAAACTATGTTGTCATTGTGAAACGAAATACGCGCATGTACAACGATATTTCGTTTACGAAAATCCCACGCAATCCAGTGTGTGAGTAACCGTCTTTTTTAACAAAAGACGGTTCTCTTCTAAAAATAATTGCTCAACATTTCACAAAGTTGACACACACGAAAGTGATTCCTTTCGTTATAATGTAAATGTGAAAACAATCACATTTTATTTTTTTTAATTATCTTGTGAAAAGTTTCACAAGAACAATATAGGAGGGTCTTATATGGCTATTGATGAAAAAGTATTAGACCAAAAGAAAGAAGTTACAAAAATGATTGATACGCTTGTGGCTAATGCGCAAAAGGCGTTAAAAGCGTTTCGCGATTACGATCAAGAAACGATCGATCATATCGTCAAACAAATGGCGTTAGCTGGGCTTGATAAACATATGTATTTAGCAAAATTAGCGATTGAAGAAACAAAACGTGGCGTGTATGAAGATAAAATTATTAAAAACATTTTTGCGACAGAATACATTTACCATAACATTAAATACGATAAAACGGTTGGCGTCATCCGCGAAAATGAACAAGAAGGCATCATTGAAATTGCCGAGCCTGTTGGGGTGATCGCTGGGGTTACACCGGTAACAAACCCAACATCAACAACGATGTTTAAGGCGCTTATTTCAATCAAAACGCGCAACCCAATCATTTTTGCGTTCCACCCATCTGCGCAAAAATGTAGCAGTGAAGCAGCACGTATTTTACGCGATGCAGCCATTGCAGCTGGCGCGCCAGAACATTGTATTCAATGGATCGAAACGCCTTCTGTTGAAGCGACTCAACAATTAATGCATCATCCTGGCGTTTCGCTTATTCTTGCGACAGGTGGAGCAGGCATGGTTAAAGCGGCATATAGCTCAGGAAAGCCAGCATTAGGGGTTGGACCTGGTAACGTGCCTTGCTATATTGAGAAAACTGCAAATATAAAACGTGCCGTGAACGATCTCATTCTATCAAAAACGTTTGACAACGGTATGATTTGTGCGTCTGAACAAGCGGTTATTATTGATAAAGAAATTTATGATGCCGTGAAAAATGAGATGATCGCAAACAAATGTTACTTCTTAAATGAAGAAGAAAAGAAAAAAGTTGAAAAGCTTGTCATTAATGAGAATACGTGCGCAGTCAATCCGAATATCGTCGGTAAACCAGCATATGAAATTGCGAAAATGGCAGGCGTTGATGTACCTGTTGATACGAAAATTCTTGTAGCAGAACTAAAAAGCGTTGGTCCGCAAGAGCCGCTTTCTCGTGAAAAATTAAGCCCGGTATTGGCGTGCTATAAGGTGAATAGTACAGAAGAAGGTTTAAAACGAGCAGAAGAAATGCTTGAATTCGGTGGACTTGGCCACTCGGCTGTCATTCATTCAGAAAATCAAGAAGTCATTCTTGAATTCGGTAAGCGAATGAAAGCAGGACGGATCATTTCGAATGCCCCATCTTCACAAGGAGCGATCGGTGATATTTACAACGCATACATTCCGTCATTGACGCTCGGTTGCGGCACATTCGGTGGCAACTCTGTTTCGACAAACGTTGGGGCGACACATTTAATTAACATTAAAAAATTAGCGAGAAGGAATGTAAACATGCAATGGTTTAAAGTTCCGCCAAAAATTTATTTTGAAAAACATGCGACACAATATTTAGCGAAAATGCCAAACATCTCACGTGCCTTTATCGTTACAGACCCAGGCATGGTGAAGCTCGGCTATGTTGATAAAGTGTTGTACTATTTACGCAAACGCCCAGATTATGTGCATTGCGAAATTTTCTCAGAAGTTGAGCCAGATCCATCGATTGAAACCGTCATGAAAGGTGCCGATATGATGCATGCGTTCCAACCAGACGTCATCATTGCTCTTGGCGGTGGTTCGGCGATGGATGCGGCGAAAGCGATGTGGTTGTTCTATGAACATCCGAATACAGACTTCAATGGGTTAAAACAGAAGTTTTTAGATATTCGTAAGCGTGTATTTAAATATCCAAAACTCGGTCAAAAAGCGCAATTTGTCGCGATTCCAACAACGTCTGGTACAGGTTCAGAAGTGACATCGTTTGCGGTCATTACAGATAAGAAAAATAACGTCAAATATCCGCTTGCTGATTATGAGTTAACACCAGATGTCGCCATCGTTGACCCGCAATTTGTTATGACGATGCCAAAACATATTACAGCGGATACAGGTATGGACGTATTAACACATGCCATTGAGGCGTACGTATCGAACATGGCGAACGACTATACAGACGGATTAGCGCTAAAAGCAATTCAGCTCGTTTTTGAATACTTGCCACGCGCATACAAAAACGGCAACGATGAAGTAGCGCGCGAAAAAATGCACAACGCATCAACCATTGCTGGTATGGCATTTGCGAACGCATTCTTAGGCATTAACCATAGTTTAGCGCATAAACTTGGGGCAGAATTCCATATTCCGCACGGACGTGCAAATACGATTTTAATGCCGCATGTCATTCGTTACAACGCGCAAAAACCGAAGAAATTTACAGCGTTTCCGAAGTACGAACATTTCGTAGCTGACGAACGTTATGCTCAAATTGCGCGCTTGCTCGGCTTGCCAGCAAGAACGACAGAAGAAGGAGTAGAAAGCCTCGTTCAAGCGATCATTAAGCTTGCAAAAGAACTTGATATGCCATTAAGCATCGCGGCAACAGGCGTCAGCAAAGAAGCATTCGAAAGCAAAGTTGACCAACTCGCTGAATTAGCTTTCGAAGATCAATGTACAACAGCTAATCCAAAATTGCCATTAGTCAGCGACCTTGCCGACATTTATCGCCAAGCGTATAAGGGAGTGTAAGAACTAAAAAGTTTTTCCATTATGAATAACAGGGGGGAGCGTTCCGTTACTTTTGGAACGCTCCTTTTTCATATCTTGAATTTATAACCTTTCATAAGGAATATTGCGGAAAATACGGATATACATGTTTTCTTTTTTTTTTTATAATTAGCAGTGAACCGATCGGTGACGTACAAAATTAGGGGAAGAAGGAGCGATAAAATTGAAGAAGAAAATGTTTGCTATTGTCTTTTCGATGGCGTTAGTTTCTATTGGAGTCGTAGCTCATGCTGGAACAAACTACGAGGGGTATGACGTTATTGTTCCGAAATTTAATGGAAATGCATTTACTCCACAACAAGAAAAATCTAAAAGCGGAGAATCGGTAGATTTGAAAGTGTCTACCTTAGGAAAAGCGATTGATGCAAGAGCTCATTCATATGATGGTGGAACAGGTAGTTGGGTGCGGGTAGCTACTGTTGGTGGACCGTTTAAACTACCTAATTCGATCAAAAAAGGTGCAAGTACGAGAGTGGAGTTTAGTACAGATTTCAATGAGGTTGTTGATGTACGAGTGAAAGGTGAATGGCGCAGCAACTAAAAGCAGGGAAGATCGTTTCCCTGCTTTCCATCGAAGAGAGGGAGGAGGATTGTTTTGCAAGAACAAGTACGTGTTGAGTTGAAACGAATGTTAAATAAACGAAATGTGATCATATGGACTTCGGTTGTACTTTTTCCTATCGCGTATTTTTTCGTGATTAAAGATCAATATGTTTTTTACAGATATATTGAGATATTTTTACGTTTATATTCTGGAGGTATTTCTCTTTTCTTTCCAATTTTAATGGTTTTGCTCTATGCTGTACATTTTTTGGATGAAAAGAAAAATCGATTTCTGCTTTATGCACAAGCAAGGGTATCTCTTTCACATTATTTTTTTAGTAAAATAATAGCAAATGCAATTGCTTCATTTGTAATATCTTTTCTAATGATGTTTATTCCCTTCATTTTTTGTATGTATATTGTGCCAAAGCTTGAATTAGTCAGTTTATATGAACATTTAAACAATCCGATTCCATATACGACATTTGAACAACTTCTATCGCTTGGCACTTTGTCTTATGGTTTAATTTATGCAACATGGGTTGGGTTGAATGGAATGTTGTATGCCACTTTCGGATTAGTTTTAATGATGCTTATGGATAAAATGCTCGTTGCGTTTTTTACTCCATTTATCTATTATTTGCTAGGCACCTTTTTTGCTCAAATTGTAGGATTAGATCAATTTGCTCCAGATGTATCTATTTTTCCTTTTCGGATTTTTCAACAACCGATGTGGACGGTGCTCGTTCCATTTTTCTTATTAACGTTTATTGTTTCTGCTTTATTTGCACGTGTAAAGGGAAGAGTGGATGAAATGTATGTTTAGGATTTTTCATAGCAAGCTGGATTACTTCAAGTGGAGTGTCGTAGCGTGCATCATTTATCTTTATAGTTTAAGAAGTAAGGAATACATTTTTTTCCTAAGTTATACGGGTAAGAAAGAAGTGAATATATGGGATTTCATCATATCTTATTTCGGGAATCCGTATCTCGTTACATATTTCATCTTTCCATTTCTTTGCTTCTACTCTGTTTTTTATATTGTTTCTTACTATGAATATGTTGTACTCATAAGACTAGGCTCTTTAAATAGATGGGTTTATCAAACAACGATTCGCTTTTTAGAAATACTTATAACAACTATTTTCATATGGTCGTGTGTCAGTCTGATCTTATTAAAAGGGGTTTCATTCTCTAGTTCTTGGAGCACTTTGAGTAAAGATTATATGCTTCTTACTGAAACCCAGACAATACAGAAGTTTATTCACGATCCGTTCGTCGCGTTTTTGTGGCAAATTTTATTGCTCTTTTTCTTTTTTATTTGTTTGCATATTATTTTTTGTTTTTTCTATTTACTTATTCAACGAGTTCGAGTGCTTATTGTCTTTGTATTTTCCATATGGGTGTACACCATTGTGTCTTTTAAGCGTTTTCCAAATCACCTTGGAGAATTCAAGATACCTAGTTATTTTTCTCTTACACAAACTTTAGAAACATTTCGTCATCAGGCATTTCCGTTTTTTGTATTCTTTTTTATTGCATGTGTATTGGTTGTATTGTGGAACAGGAGAAGGATCATGGAGTTTTTCAGCCAATACAAACACATGGTGTTGTTCTTGTTGACAGTTTTTGTAGTGATGTGGGTACAACAATCGAAAAATATGAAAACGTCAATGGACTTTTTTGGAGTTGTTTTTTTAGGCACAACAAAACATTTACGCCTCTTGCCTCTTTTAACATATATGATTATTTACGTAGGATTTGTTTATATTGTCAATGTATGTTGGGAAAGAGAAAAAAAGAACATGATTTATTACGAGCTCATACGGTATAGCTCCGTTCTTAAGTGGTTAAAGAAAGAGACTTTAATGGTGACATGGCTTGCTTTGCTTTATCTCGTGTTTCTTTTTTTTGTATCACTTGCGATTTCGCTATTAAAGGGGCTGTCGTTTCGTTTTTTCACTTCATTTCAACAAGACATTTCATTATTTTCTTTGTTGTACCACTTTTTTATTAATGGTTATTTACAAATAGTTGTGTATGTGTTGTTCGTCATGCTTTTTAATTTTTTGACCCGAAATCGGTTTTATGGTATAGCGTTGCTCGTTATCATAACGGGATGTTCCACTTCACCGTTCATTCCATTTAAGCTAAATAGCTTAATATATGTTTTTGAAGGAAGATCCGTTTATTTGATTAGCCTTGTTTTGATTTTATGGTTGACGGGAATAGTAATGAGTATTTCCCTTCTTTTGCGAAGAAAAATGTTTTAGAGAAGGTGATCAACATGGTGCATATTGAACTGCAAGATGTATGCAAATCTTTTAAAGGAGTTCCTGTCTTTCAACATGTGAACGTTATGATTGAAAAAGGAAAAACATATGGAATTATGGGTCCAAATGGTTCAGGGAAGTCAGTGTTTTTTAAACTCATATGTGGTTTTTTAAAACCTGATACTGGAATTGTTCGTGTAGATGGAAAAGAAATTGGTTTAAACAACCGCTTTCCAGATCACTTTGGAATTATTATTGAACGCCCAGGATATATATCAAATAAAACAGGGTTCCAAAATTTAAAAGAACTAGCCTTAATTAAAAATCAAATCGATGACCAAAAAATCCGGAAAACAATGGAACGGGTTGGGCTTGATCCAGATGCAAAGCAAAAAGTGAAACACTATTCATTAGGAATGAAACAAAAATTAGCGTTAGCACAAGCAATCATGGAAGATCAACAAACGTTAATTTTAGATGAGCCATTTAACGCATTAGATCGTACGAGTGTGGACAATATACGTCAGATGCTTCTTTCATTTAAGACGGAAGGGAAAACGATGCTTATAACAAGCCATAATCAAGAAGATATAGATATTCTCTGTGACCATGTGTTTGAAATTAATCAATATACGCTACAGCAGATCAAATGAAAAGCATGGGAAATGCTTGCCCATGCTTTTTATGTTTTACATTTAAGGTTCAATGATTCCTTCTTTTATTGCTTTCACTACCGCTCCAACTCGAGAATCAACTCGCAGTTTCTTTATGATGGTAGAAACATGATGTTCTACTGTTCGGCGGCTTATATTTAATGAATGACTAATATTCTCGTTTGTTTTATCTTGAGCAATTAATTTTAGAATGACAAGTTCCATTTTCGTTAGAGAAATGTTTTCTTCTTCATCTACATCATTCGGAAAAAATGCGAACCCTTCATATGCTCCGCGTATTGCATTCGCTAACTGAAGGATAGACTCCTCTTTTACTACAAATGCAGATGCCCCAGCATGTTTCGCAGCTCTTATGTATTCGCTATAGTTATATCCAGATAAAATGACAACTTTGCAATCTGGATATAACATTTTCATCTTCTTTGTCCACTCTAATCCATTTCCATCTTTTAAACGAATATCCATTACGATCACATGAGGATTCAATGTTTCGATGGATTCTTGTAGTTGAGATAAATGTAAAACTGTTCCCACAACATGCATATCTTCTTCTCTTCCAAGCAATTCTTTTACTCCTTCAATCATAAGCGCATGATCATCAACTAGTAATACTTTTATCTTCATGCTTTTCCACCTCTTCAAATGGAATCATTATAAAAATTCGTGTTCCGAGTTGCTGGTCGGAATATATGTCCCATCTTCCGCCTAACATATATAGTTGTTTTTCGATGGAAGCTAATCCGAAGCGATGTTTTTCGATTATTTGAGATATGTGTGTAGGGACGGAAAATCCATTTCCATCATCTTCAACAGAAATATGAAGCATCTCATCTTCTTCCCATAGTGAAACAATAATCAATGTAGCTTCTGCATGTTTAACAGCGTTATAAGCAAGTTCACGGATGATTCGATATAGAGTAACTTGTAAAGATGATGGAATAATTCTCATCCCTAAATCATAGTAAACTTCAACATCAAGACGGTGTTCGATTCTGATTTTGTTTCGCAGTCCATATAAGCTATTTTCTAAACCTAGATGTTCAACAAACATAGGGTATACGTTTTCGCACATATCGCGTACTTTGTGAATTTTATCTCGTAGCATCTCATAAATTTGTTTGTCGTCGTTTTCATTTTGTCTCAGTTGAAATCTTTGGAAGATAACAATAAGCTCTTGTAATATTTCATCATGTAAAAACATAGCCAGCTTCCACTTTTCATATTCTTGAATAGAGTATGCATGTTTATTAGTTAAGCTATTTGTTATTTGTTTTGTTTGGTATGTGAAATACCATTGAACCATTTGATATATAGTAATGGAAAAAATAATGAGTATATTTATGGGTAATAAAGGTAAATTATAGTTTATTGTGAACAATACAATATTACATATCAATAAACTTATACATAAAATGACGATTTTTCTCCCAATTTGCTTCGCAACGACGCGCCAATCTGCGATTCCTTGTTTAGTTAATAAATATGATAGAGTGAGAGGGAAGAAAATGATACTTACCATCGTATAATAAAAGGAAAGAAATGAAAAGCCAAATAAAATACTTGGAACGAAACTAAAAAGAATCATCGGAGCGAACGATAAACATAGGCCCAAAATAAGCACATATAAATCATTTTTTACTTTTTTTGAGTTCGAACCGAGGTGGGACGCAATTAACACACAACATGTACAAACAGCCATAATGATGTTAAGCACAATAAATAATCGAGCGATGATTTTTATAGATGGCTCATTTGCTGCTATATTTCCCCATGTATAAGTGACGAAACAAACGATGCCTGCCCACTTTGCAATAGAGGAAACAGCATGGAAGAATTTTGGTCTTGTTGAAATTGGAAAATATTTAAAAAAATTAAGAAGTGCGTAAGGTGCTGAACAAACAGCGAAGGCTTCGATCGTTTGTGCTGCTTGTATTCCTTGGCTTGAAGGAATGGCACATATAATGGCGATTGCACTGATACACATTAAAATAAAAAATCGTTGCACAACGATGGAATTTGTTTTTTGGATATACGTATATTTACCGATTAATAAGAAAGAAATACCGATAAGTAAAACGATATAATAAGGATACTTCATATATTGTTCATGTGATTCGATCAAAATGTATGTAATGAGAAGAAAGGAAAGAATCCAAGCCGATGTAAAATATTTATTCATTTTATCACAAGCTTTCTAAGTATGTTTTTAGTGCATGAATTGCTTCTCTTTTTGTTGGAAAACAATCCTCTATTTGTTTCATTGCACGTTTCATAAATATATCAGAAAGAATGAAACAATAATCTAATGCCCCAGTTTTTTGTATGTAGTTTTTTATGATAGAAATGTGCTCTGGAAAGTCAGTAGAATGCAATGTTTCCAATAGCCATCCGTTATCATGTGTAAAACTGTATTCTAAAGCTTTAATAAGGGGTAAAGTTGCCTTTTTACGTATTAAGTCACTTTTTTTGTCGCATAAAATATCTTTGGCATCATTGCGCAGTTGACCACTTATCCCGATGTATGTTGCGATGTCGTACCATTTATATGCCAAGGAACCAGCTCCTAATTGACAAACAAGCCTTGTGAGCGATGATGATTTTTGCGAGATTAGTTGAAAATATTGCTTTTCTGTCGGAATGGATGAACTAATAGTGAAATGCAAATCTCGCCACTGCCCATTACATGCTTCTTTCAGTTCTTTCATCATACGGCATATCTCCGTTTTTAAGTTTCGGGGTGTATGCAAAGCTATCAAATGGATCGCTTCGACGAATAATGCATTAGCAATTGTAACGATTTCCCCTATAGTAACATTTTCCCTCATTATATTTTTTGTTTCTTCATCTGCGATATCGTCAAACAGATCGGTTGCTAAAATTAAAAACTCAATGGCTGCAGCATACGGAATAATTATGTTCGGTTGTAGACAATGATGAAATCGTACGATATAAGTATAAAACTCTGACCAAGAAAAATGGGTATGTTCGTTACATACCTTTCCTGGACAACGGAGTAGTATTTGAATATGTTCACGTATTTCTTCTTGAATAAGTGAGCCGTTGTCCAAGTGGTATACGATAAACGACTGAATTTCTTTTCTCGCTATATAAGTCAAAGCCACTGATCTCCCTTTTCTCTAGTTAAATCCTTATTTTGGAAATAATCGATAAGAGAGTGGAACGCATCGGGAGAAAGTTGCATTTTTACATGATTCCAGTCTTCTTGTGTAATAACTTGTTTCGTGTTGAGTTGTTGAATAACCGTCCATAAGTTCTTTTCCATGTTTTTTCCCCTTTCCTTTTTAAACAAAATTTTACTTTATAATTAAACAATTGTCATTTGTTTTTTGAAAAATAGGTATTTTCCGCAATGAAAATTGCGGAAAATACGGATATGATAGGATGGAAGTTTGTGCTAGACTGAAAGCGAGCCGGCTCGAGAAAATTCTAAATTAAGGTAGGGAAGAAAATGAGGAAGAGGCTTAAGAAATACTATAATCTAGGACTCTCTCTAGCTATGGGAATTGGGGTTTTGACTTTTTCAGACTTCACTTATGCTAGCGATGATAATATTGGTTTTAGTTTCGAGCTAAAGCCTAACTATGGAAATAGTTATTCTGAATCTCGGTATAGACAGACTACTGATCCGAATAACAAATGGAAGGTGAATTTAACTTACTCTTCTGAAGGGGTCGGTTCTATCGCTACTTTCTGGTTGGATAAATCTGGGTCTAGAGTATCTGATACACATGATGTAAAGCAAGGTAGCGGTGCCCATTATTATCCAGCTTTTAGCACGGCAAATCAATCAAATGTGCGTTTAGGGGCTGAAAACAATAACTATAGTCCAGATAGCTACGTAATAAGTGGTTACTGGGATGAAGAAACAAATTAAATGAATTGAATATTTGTTTACCGAAGATGAGCATTTATGATCATCTTCGGTTCTCCTCTTCATAAAACATGAAAAAAGTTGAGTGATAAAAATGATATTTAGTCATATGTATAGAATCCTAAAAAATAAACGGTCTTGGCTTTCTTTTTGCATTGTTTTATGTATACCATTTTTTGAAATTGCACAGTTGATTATGTATCAAAGAAATTCGAATGAAGTTTTTCATCCTGCTTTTGCGTTTTTTCTGACAGGTTCAAGCATTGGACACGCGCCGCAAATTATGCTGATTTGGTTTTTGCCGATTTATTTTCTCATGTTAGTGGCAGATGATCCCATTCAAGATTATCAAACGGGATATCGTTATGTGCTTATAAGTAAAATAGGGAAGAAAAAATATATTTTTCATAAAATGTTTATATCATTTATACTATCATTTTTTACTATGTGTATTGCATTAGTGGTAAACTTTATATTCGTTTCAATTATTTTTTCGGGAGGTACGTTTACAAAAGGGGTTATGGAATTAAACATTGAAGGCAATGCATTGTTTCAGTTTAGTGTAAATCATCCATATGCAGCTATATTCATTTTTTCATTTGTGAGTTGCTTTATGGCCGGTTTAGCAGGTCTCCTTGGGAGTAGTATGAGTTTGTTTTTTCTTGATCGGAAATATGCCTATGCTGCATCGTTTTTTATTTGGTTTTTAATGATTTTGAAAAGAAACTCTATTGTATACCTTTTTCAACCATTTACTGAGTATGGACTAGACGTGCTTATTCCAACTATTTTGTTGGCTTGGTTTATATTTTTAGTAATTTCTACTTTCGTGTTTGTGTATGAGGTTAAGTACAATGAAAGTTAAAAGATCGATACTTATTATCGTCTTATGGGGATTTTTTTCGTTCGTTTGGTTTCTGCAAAATAAACATTTCATATTTCAAAGTCATTTGCAACTTTCATTTACTGAAGTATTGTTGCTCATGAATAGTAGTGCGGTTGGATATAGTTCGATACAGGCTTATGCTTTGTTTTACACGATTCCATTTATTATTTGTGTCGATCATTTCTTTTTTCCAAAGTCCGTTTGTTATATTGTACGGTTCTCGAAACGTAGGCATTTGTATGTAAGAGTCTTTACTGAAATTGTTGTTGTGTCAATCATTTTTTCCTTTATGCATTCGCTTGTTAATGTATTATGTACGAGTTATTTCTTTTCTTTTGAAAAGCTGCAAGAAGTAAGTTTTTTTCGTATTGCTTTATGCAATAGCGTTTTACTTGTACTATTTTATACGTCTGTTGGGCTTATATATCAGTGTTTGAAACACTTGACGCACCAGTCACATGTAGCCTTTTTCCTAACATTGCTTCTTGTTGGAGGATGGTTCTTTATAGAAAAACTGTTTATAGTTACTTCGTGGGGACCTATGAAAGATTTGACCATATATACACAATGGTTTGAAGAACACTGGACGATGAAAGAATTTTTATTTGCTTATATAAGACATGCTCTTCTTGTTTTCTTTCTTTTCTTTATGCATTCATTTTTATATGAAAGAAAGGATTTCGTTTCATGATTCGTCAGTTCTCTTTTTTCCTTTTTGTTATCAGTTCATTTATCGTTCAGGCTATTTTTTTAAATCGTTTTCAACTGTTTTTTTCTTACAGTTCGTTTATTGACGGTGTTCCATTCACATCTTCACATAATCTAGTATATAAATATTTGCTGATTTGGTATTTGCCGATTGCTAGTATGAGTCTCTATTTTTCAGGGCATTTAGAAGATATGAAAAAGTACGCAATTGCTCTTTTTGTACGTAGCTATAATAGAATGAAATGGATGTTGAATCAATATGTGCATGCATTTGTTGTCACTGTAATTTTTATCTTCGTTCAAGCATTTATTATGTTTGTGTTTCATGCGTATAGTGAAAATATATGGACAGCAAATGGCATAAAAGGTTTGTGTATGTATTTATGTACCATATATACACTTATTTGTGTGCAATCGTTTTTGGAATTGTATATCGGAGCTAGGTTTTCTTATTTACTTGTCAATTTATATATTGTCTTTTCTATTTTATTGTCGAATGAGTTGCCACATGAATTGAATTGGATTCATTATCTTTTTATTCCGAATTACGGGATGGGTTTTCGCAATGGAGTAAGTCATTCACCTATTTTTGAACCGTACGTTATCCATTTTTCGATAGGGTGTTTGATCTTGTTATTTATCCAATGTTTACTCGTTTATTTTTCTGTTCAAAGAACAAAACAAATGGACTGGCTATAAAGTGAGGAGATGGAAATGATAGAAGTTCGTCATTTGAGTAAAAAAATAAAAAGTACGTACGTATTAAAAGATATTTGTTATCAATTTGAAGAAGGAAAAATTTACGGGTTGTTCGGTAAAAATGGCTCTGGGAAGACGATGTTATTGCGTGCTTTGGCAGGCTTAATTGTTCCGACTGAGGGGGATGTCGTGATAGATGGGAAAGTGCTACATCGGGACATGTCGTTCCCACCTAGTATAGGAATCATTATAGAAAATATGGAGCTCCTACCTCAATACGATGCATATACAAATCTTTATATTTTGTCGAAAGTTAAAAAAATTGCTTCAGAAGGAGAGATTAGAAAAGCTCTTCATCGAGTGGGGTTAGATCCGTTTCTAAAAACGAAAGTAAAAAAATATTCATTAGGAATGAAGCAACGCTTAAATATTGCCCAAGCTATCTTTGAAAGACCTGATATTATTTTGTTGGACGAGCCCACAAATGCAATTGATGAAGAAGGGGTGGAACTCGTTCAGCAAATTCTCTTAGAAGAGAAAAAAAGAGGAGCGACTATTATTTTTGCAAGCCATATAAAAGAAGATTTACAGCATTTATGTGATGTTTCGGTAAAAATGAGCGAGGGGAAGCTTCTTTTATGAATAAGGGAAAACTTGCAATATTTTTTAGCATTATTTTCATTTGTATCGCTGTTTTTGCCTTACGATATACAAATATTTTCGACAATCGTCAACCAAAGAACATTGTTATACAATCGGGAGATTATGTGGTTGGAAAAAACATTCGTGAGGGAACATATGATGTGATTGTTTTACATGGAGAGGTAAAATTTATGCAGATGAAAATGAGAGAGGGAGATCGCTGGTTGGCAGTTCAGCTGCGACGAGGAGAGCACGTATATGTAGAAGGGAAGGGAAAAGTTCGTCTTAAGCCTTCACGCTTTGAAAAAATAGAGAGAGGAAGAAATGATATTTATCAAATTAACCATTCCGGTTTTTATCTTGTAGGAAAGCAAATTCCAGAAGGAACATATATCATTACTTATACGAGTCACGATATAAAGGGCAAACCGTTCGTTCAGCTTTTATCGTCAAATCGCGATGTGATTCATACGTACGATTTTCAAAATAGTAGGGATAAGTATTATAAAGTAGTTTGTGAAAAAGGACAGATTCTTGAAGTACACAAAAATTTATTTGCAGAGTCGAAACATGTGGTTGTCATTCTTAAGAAAAATGAATAGATAGCATGTGCTAGCGATGATGATGTTAGATAAAATCGAGTAAGTAGAAAATAGCTCTTTCCTGAGGAACTTCTGTAGAATTTCTGTAGAATGAATGTTCGATCCAATATTCGAAAGGGGAATTTCTATGCAAGTGAATTTTCATTTTATTACAGACCGAAGGGTTTAAGCTTCCTTTTTAAACGAGAAGATGGAGTGACAAAAGCATTCTGTGCTGCACAAGCAGCTATGACTTAAATTTCTCCCTATTTTTGCAATAGGCGGTGAGTTAGCGGAATACATCGGGAGTATTCGTTCTTATCGTGTTTGTGGAAGGTGGTTTATATGTCCTTTCAATCTTTTAAGAGTCAGTGGCGTGCTCATCCATTTACAACTGCCTTTGCAGTTTTAGGATTGGTCATATCGCTATTGATGATTTCAATCGGTATTTCTAGTATAAATTATTCCCATTTACTTCAAAGACAGCTTGAACAGTATGTTCCGCCACATGCAACAAAATTAATGGTGACATTTCCACATGAGCCAACATGGAATGATCTTTTTCGGTTGTTTGACAACATAGATCAGGAAACAGGGATTATATTGGAAGGGGTGACTCTTTTACATGATGGCATGCCTATCATGGTAGCTCCGGAACATGTAAAGGAGTCTGTTGAACCTCGTCTACCTATAAAAGAAGGACGCTATTTTACCGAGAAAGAAATGAAAAGTGGAGAAAAAGTAGCCCTTATAGGATCCGAATGGGAAAAAGATACAACGATCATTGGGAATGAGCGCTATATTGTCTTATCTGGTGAGCGATACAAGTGTATTGGGATCATTGGGATAATGGGGGAAAATTCGAGGTAACTATTCACCCCAGTGCTAGTGTATAAAAAAGCCCAGCACAAATAGGGCATTTCGGTCATAGAAAATGCCCTAGGTAGCGGAAAGAACTCGATCGATCGTTTCGCCTGCCAACAGAAGACACAACGAGTCCCACACGTTTTTTTCGTGTTTCGTAAGTGTGGAAACGATGCTTCTTGCGATGCAAAACGACTGCGCGAACGTTTCGTCACGAAATGTACCCGAGATGTTCTCTTTGACTTTGACCATGCGAAGATCTCGCTCGGCTTGGTTATTGTCAAAGGGAACATGCACTTCACATAAGAAACGCAGCGCTTCTTCCTTTCGTTTTTGAAGCCGTCGAATAAAAGCGAGTGCTTTTTTCGGAAGAGGTGTCATCGTTTCCAATCGGTGCTGTGCTTTCGCTAGGATACGATCATACACTCGTTCCCATCGTTTCGCTTCTTCTTCGGAAAGTGCACCGTGATGCGCTTCGACTGCCTGTTTGGCGGCTAACAGAAACGTGGTCATGCGCGATGCCCATGTATGGCCTTGTTCGATGAAGCCTTTTAGCTCACGTAAATGATGGGCATGGCAAAGAGCATGTGTGGCTTTCGTGTATCTCGGATACGTACCGAATGCATCATGCATCATCGTCCCTTTGTATTGTGGAAGAATCCCGATCTCATCCGTTGCTTTCTTTCCACGAGAAGCGTGAAAAGCCAAGTACGTATATGTCGACGTACATGCGACATGCACCCATGCGAGTTTACCATTGATGCGCAAACTCGTTTCATCGACATGCAAGATGTTAGAGTCAAGTAAGGCGTCTTCGATCATGTCCATATTGGATTCCAGCGCTTCGCGTCCTCGTTTCACCATATTGGCAAGGGTTCCTGTACTAACCGAGTGTTGATATAACGCTTCGATTGTATCACTTAAACGCTTGTAAGGGATCAATTGGATATGATGCAAATAAACAACGAGCGCAGTAAGACGTGGACCGTATTGCACATGATTCGTGACATGTGGTGGAAACTCCGCTTGTTGCACGCATCGACAATGCGGACATGATTTCACTTCACGCTCATGTTGTGTCACTTCAATCGACACGGGAGGCAGATCAAACACTTGACGGACATCGACTTTGAACGGTTTGACGTCACGCAAAGAAGCCCCACATCCTTGACACGTATGTACGCGATGGACGACACGATGATGTGGATGTTCCACTTGACGGAGCGTCGTCCCCTCATGTCCCTCTTGCCCACCAGGCTTTTTGCCAGACGGCTCGCGGGAGGAACGCTTTTTCTCAAAACGGTCAGAAGATGGGGGCAAATGGCTATTGAAGCTGTTTTTTTTCGTGCGTGCTTCCAGCTCTTGAACGCGATGCTTGAGTTGTTCATTTTCTTTGCGTAGCTGTTTGTTTTCTTGACGCAAATGTTCATTTTCTTGAATGAGTTGATGAATGAGCTGTTTTTGTTGTTGGACTTTGCCGATTAAGCCCTCAACTGTAAATACAGCTTGTTGTACCGTCAACATGTGATTCACCTCCTTGTCTATCAATATTCACATCATAGACAGGAAAAGCAAAAAATATTCAGCTCACTTTATGATGTGGCTGAATAGTTACAATTCGAGATTATTGGATTCACAAGTTCTTATCCCAATGAAGTCATTACCGCCGAGTGTTATTAGTAAATTATTAAGTCAGCAGCAAATCACGCTGACACTCTATAATACGAAAAAAGATACATACAAGGATGAAACATCCATTCGTATGCAAGCAGAGAAGTTATTTCCACAAGCAAGCATTGATTCTTTTCCATACGAAGCACAGTTATCGTTCCGAATTGATATTGGTGATCGCCTCATGCTTATCGTTCTTATTTACTTACTTTCTTTAGTTAATGTTGTGAATTTATCGTTTTATTGGGTACAAGAGAGAATATATGAAATTGGAATAAGGAAAGCGTTCGGATATACGAATCGCGACATCGTTTTTATGATTTTTAGTGAGATGGTTGTATTATGTAGTATTGCAGTCGTTTTTGGGTATGGTGTGCAATGGCTATTTCAGCATATATTTGAAAAATGGGTAGGATTCCCATTACATATTTCTTTGTTGCACTTTTCAGCAGCAATTGGATTTGTTTTTTGCTCATCACTAACTGCAATTATCGTTCCAGCTTTTCGTGCTTTTTGTGTGCAACCTATTCATGTCATACATAAAAAGTAGAAATTGAGGAGATAAAAAATGAAGTATATGCTACTCAATTTGAAAAGCATGTGGCAAAGAAAATGGATCATAGCATTAATGATCGTTCAACTCATTGTATCGTTTTGGGTCATCAATCATGCGCTGATCACAATCGAGACAATTCGTTATCAACAAAAACAACTATTTTCTGTTACACATATGAAAGAAGAAACGACCATTCGATTGTTTATTCCAGATGGTGACGATAGTCAATGGTTTGTAGAGAGATTTCGCAAGCTTGAAAAATTTATAAAAACAATACCAAATGTAAAGGGATACGGATCTTTTGAAGAAACGACGATTAGTCCACAAAACTTCGCAAATAAAACACGATACATGCGAAAAAATGAACAATTGTATGCAAATACTCGTATGGAATCGTATACAGATCGTACAAAAATGATATATTTCGACTATGACATATATCGTCTTTTTTCAAAGTTTCAATTAATGAAAGGAAGGGAACTGAGCAAAGAGGACTTTGAGAAAACAAACAAAGATGTGATTCCTATTTTAATAGGATATGATTATCGCGATGTATTTCACATTGGAGATCGGTTTCAAGCTCTAGCTGGATTAGGAGAGAATGCGTTTTTTGTTACATACGAAGTCGTTGGGATATTGGAACAAGGGGCGAAATGGTTATCCGCCAATGATTATCTTATTGATCACGCGAATGAGCTAGATCGTTTTTTTGTCGCTCCATATTTTCCTGAGGAAAGAGATGGAAGACCGATGGATGTTGCAGTGCGGCTAAACAACCTATTTTTGCAGTTATCTGATAAGCGGGAGTTTTCATCTGTCGAAAAAACTATCGAACAGAAAGGGAAAGAGCTTGGTATTTATCCGACGTTAAAAACAATTTCCAATGAGATGGAAGAGTATAAAAATAATACAAAACAAAGCGCCCGATTTACTTTTATGGTTGGCTTGTTTTTCGTTGCTGTTACACTCATTGGGGTAATTTCTGTGACGATATCTTCTATCCAAGCACGTAAATACGATATTGGGGTCATGATGGTGACTGGGGCAAGCAAACGTGATATCGGGCGAATAGTTGTGATGGAATTGTTTTTACTTGTGATGACTTCAGCCATTATCGGTGTTGTGCTAAGTTATTGGACAGAATGGCAAGATACATTTTTTGAATATAACATTCGTTTGCAAGCGTTCACTTGGTCGTTGTACGTAAAAATTATGGTTGTTTCATGTTTTATCGTTTTGCTATCTTCATTTATTCCACTTTGGAACGTAAATAAATTAGCATTGCGCAATTTGGTGGAAGGGAGGGAATAAATAGATGTTCATTGAATTACAAAATGTAACAAAAATATACGGTAAGGATGAATACGCGACGAAGGCGCTAAGTCAGGTAAGTCTACAAATTGAACATGGAGAGTTTATTGCAATTATGGGACCTTCTGGATCGGGAAAATCGACTTTATTACATATTATCGGATGTATGGATGTCCCGACAGAAGGAGTATATCGACTTGAAGGGGAAGATGTAACGAGATTAAATGACAGACAGCTAAGTGATATTCGCAATAAAAAAGTCAGTTTTATTTTTCAACACTTTGCATTGTTAAAGCCGATGATAAAATCCCCAATATAGCCGGAATAAAATTCCCCACTTACAATAGAACCATAGTGTCAATGAGAGGAGCTATGGTTCATGATTACGAGAGGGGAATTTTTTATGATCAAAGAGATGTATGAAAGGGGAATGAGTATTTCTGATATTGCGAGGGAATTGGGGATCGATCGGAAAACCGTCCGAAAATATATTCACTCCCCCAATCCTCCTTCCAAATCCAAGCGAAAACAAAGAAAAAGCAAGTTAGATCCATTTAAGCCGTATCTTCAAAAACGAATGTTAGAAGATGGGGTGTTTAATAGCGAAAAGTTGTTTTTTGAAATTCGACAACAGGGCTATACGGGAGGAAAGACGATTTTAAAAGACTATATGAAACCTTTCCGAGAGACGGCGAAAAAGAAATACACCGTTCGTTATGAAACGCTTCCTGGCGAACAAATGCAAGTCGATTGGAAAGAAGTTGGGGAGGTCGTGATCGAAGGGAAAAAAGTCAAGTTATCGCTATTTGTGGCCACGTTAGGCTATTCGCGGATGAAATACGCGGTATTTACGACCAGCCAGGATCAGGAACACTTAATGGAATGCCTGATTCAGAGCTTCAAGTACTTTGGCGGGGTTCCGAAGAAGGTGTTATTTGACAATATGAAGACCGTTACAGACGGGCGAGAACAAGGAGTGGTGAAATGGAATCAACGATTTTCCGAATTTGCGAGTTACTATGGATTTATTCCAAAAGTATGCCGGCCTTACCGGGCCCAGACAAAGGGAAAAGTCGAACGAGCCATTCAGTATATCATGGATCACTTCTATGTGGGGACAGCGTTTGAAAGCATCGAGGAATTAAATTTCCTTCTCCATCGTTGGCTCGATCAAGTGGCGAATCGGAAGCCAAACGCCACTACCGGCATTCCTCCGCAAGAGCGTTGGGCCGAGGAGTCACTCAAGCCTCTTCCGTTGAAAGATTACGATACGAGCTATCTTTCCTATCGGAAGGTGCATTGGGATGGCAGTTTCTCTTACAAAGGGGAACAATGGCTCTTATCGTCGGAGTATGCGGGCAAAGAAATTCTGGTGAAGGAGCGATTAAATGGAGATATTCGATTGTACTTTCGAGGGGAGGAGATTTCTCACGTGAACCAACAGAAAAAAGTGATTTCATTCGCCGAAAAAATAAAAAAGAAACAGACGGAAATGGCCGCCACCATTTCGCCTGTTTCGGTGGAAGTGGATACTCGTCCATTGTCCGTTTATGACGCATTCCTGCGAGGGGAAAGCTCATGAAAGAACGAATACACGAGTATTGCCACCAACTCCATTTGCCTGTCATGGCGGAGCGATGGTCCGCCATGGCAGAATACGCAGCTACTCATAATATACCATATTCGGAGTTTTTATTCCGCTTATTAGAGGCAGAAATCGTCGAAAAACAGG
>NZ_RXXX01000099.1:0-1062 GCF_011006755.1 Anoxybacillus sp. MB8 | reverse complement strand
TTCAGTAATAATCCCCCCCTTGATATTCCCCATCCCTTCACCCCGCGTTCCTACGCTACCTATATTTTTCTATTCATAATAAAGTCGTGCTATAAAGACAGGAAAAAGGATTAAGAGAGAAGGGTTTTTCCTTTCCCCTCATCCCTTTATCCACACGTTTTTCACAACTTTATTTTGATTTTGGCAAGAGTCTATTTTTTATCTACAACTCCTTCTGTTCATTCTCATTTGTCTAATCATTTTGGTTAGAACATCTTGTTTGAGTAGATTTCTTAATAGAAATCCTTATTTATCAAAGGAGGCTATATTATAGACTTAAGAGATTGAAATATTCGCTGATAGAACATGGTTAGAACATGATTTAACTATTTTTATACATTAAAAAACACCTTGCCTTTTCCTGTGTCAAGGCCGATTATTTTTTCCCCAAAATCGCCGGTTTAAAATTCCCCAGAAGGACCTCATTGATCCTTCTGTTTTTCTTGTTGGAGCCTTTTTTCCCGCAATCGATAGCTTTCCCCCTTTAGGTTGAAAATGATGGAATGATGCAGTAATCGATCTAACATCGCTGTCGCCAAAACCGAGTCTCCCACGATTTCTCCCCATTCCCCAAAGCTTTTGTTGGAGGTGAGGATAATCGGGGCATGTTCGTACCGACGGGCGATGACCTGAAATAAGTAATGAGCGCTGTTCGGGTCCAGTTTTAGATACCCCATTTCATCAATAATGAGAACGGTTGGCTTCACAAAGACACGAAGCTTTTTCTCCAACTTTCCTTCCTGGTCGGCTCTTCTTAACTGAGTGACCAAATCATGGGCGGTAATAAAATACGTTTTATACCCTCTTGCGATCGCCTCCATTCCAATCGAAATAGCCAGATGCGTCTTTCCAATCCCCGGTGGACCGAGAAAGAGGATATTCTCCTTTCGATCAATAAACGATAAGGTAAGCAGTTCTCGAATCCGGCGCTCATCCACCGAAGGCTGCGCGGTAAAATCAAACGTATCGATCGTCTTGCGATATGGCAGTTTGGACAGCTTGATGAGCGTTTGGATCGATCGT
>NZ_RXXX01000098.1:0-1069 GCF_011006755.1 Anoxybacillus sp. MB8 | reverse complement strand
CTCTGCGAAGCCGTAAGGCGAAGTATAGGGGCTGACACCTGCCCGGTGCTGGAAGGTTAAGGGGAGCGCTTAGCGCAAGCGAAGGTGCGAACCGAAGCCCCAGTAAACGGCGGCCGTAACTATAACGGTCCTAAGGTAGCGAAATTCCTTGTCGGGTAAGTTCCGACCCGCACGAAAGGTGTAACGACTTGGGCACTGTCTCAACGAGAGACCCGGTGAAATCATAGTACCTGTGAAGATGCAGGTTACCCGCGACAGGACGGAAAGACCCCGTGGAGCTTTACTGCAGCCTGATATTGAATGTTGGTGCGACATGTACAGCATAGGTGGGAGACTGAGAAGCCTGGACGCCAGTCTAGGTGGAGTCGCCGTTGGGATACCACCCTTGTCGTACTGAGATTCTAACCCGCACCCCTGATCGGGGTGGGAGACAGTGTCAGGTGGGCAGTTTGACTGGGGCGGTCGCCTCCCAAAGCGTAACGGAGGCGCCCAAAGGTTCCCTCAGAATGGTTGGAAATCATTCGTAGAGTGTAAAGGCAGAAGGGAGCTTGACTGCGAGACCTACAAGTCGAGCAGGGACGAAAGTCGGGCTTAGTGATCCGGTGGTTCCGAATGGAAGGGCCATCGCTCAACGGATAAAAGCTACCCCGGGGATAACAGGCTTATCTCCCCCAAGAGTCCACATCGACGGGGAGGTTTGGCACCTCGATGTCGGCTCATCGCATCCTGGGGCTGTAGTCGGTCCCAAGGGTTGGGCTGTTCGCCCATTAAAGCGGTACGCGAGCTGGGTTCAGAACGTCGTGAGACAGTTCGGTCCCTATCCGTCGCGGGCGTAGGAAATTTGAGAGGAGCTGTCCTTAGTACGAGAGGACCGGGATGGACGCACCGCTGGTGTACCAGTTGTCCCGCCAGGGGCACAGCTGGGTAGCTATGTGCGGAAGGGATAAGCGCTGAAAGCATCTAAGCGTGAAGCCCCCCTCAAGATGAGATTTCCCATCGCGTCAAGCGAGTAAGATCCCTTGAAGATGACAAGGTAGATAGGTCCGAGGTGGAAGCGTGGCGACACGTG
>NZ_RXXX01000097.1:0-1222 GCF_011006755.1 Anoxybacillus sp. MB8 | reverse complement strand
ATCAGCTTGATCTTGTTATTCGTTCCCTCCATTTTCCCATTCGAATAAGGCGATAACATGCACGATATGATTTCGTCTGTTCGTTTGACGAGTGATTTTGCGATGGCACGCACAACCGAACAAGGACAAAACGAATACCGATGAATCCAAACCTCCAAACGTCGTTTCGCCTGTTGCACGTCTTTGCTTTTGGACACATAGCGAAAATGTTGGAGCGATTGGTAGACAGACTTTAAGTAATCGCTTTCATTGCACCATTCCCGTACAATTTGACGTTCTGCCTCTGTCA
The DNA here is from genome assembly GCF_011006755.1 of Anoxybacillus sp. MB8. NCBI lineage: Bacteria > Bacillati > Bacillota > Bacilli > Caryophanales > Anoxybacillaceae > Anoxybacillus > Anoxybacillus sp. MB8. The sequence goes on along the minus strand of NZ_RXXX01000097.1, from coordinate 933 downwards.
ATTTCTCTCGGCATTGACTCAATAAACGGCAAACGTAACGAACATTTCCGTGTTTCTTGCCTCCTTTGTCTACATATTTGCGACAACGCTCTAAAGCATCTGTAAACAGCTGAATGACATGGAAATAATCGACCACATGTGTCGCCTCTGGGCAAACTCTTTGAATCGCTTTTTTCATCGCTGGAGCTAAATCGCTCACGACAACCTGAACAGAACGAGACACATGAGCCAACGCACGTCCAATGGCTTCCTCGTTCTTTCCTGCTTCAATGGCATACACTTCACCTGTTTCGGCATCCATGATCGCCACTCCGTAGTCATGCCCTTTTCGAAAAGCGAACTCATCGACACAAACCGCCTTTGGTTGGATGTCATTTGATAGGAAGGAGGGGGCATGGATATAAAACCAACGTTCCACCGTCGTGTAAGGAAGCTTGAGCATCCGAGCCACTGCCTGAATAGATGTTCCGATACAAGATTGCGCGACCCATTGCTGAAAAGCATCCGTCGCCACACTTCGAGGAGAGATCGATGGATAAGACGTGCTGAATGTCATGCCACACGTACCACAACGTCTGCGCTCGACAGGAAGTTCAATCCAAAAAATTCCGATTCGCTGAGCATAGCCATGCATCCATTGCTTCTTTTTGCATGTCATTTTGATCGTGCGCTTCAAGCAGACAGGACATAACGGACATTGTTCAGGCAGAGAAAGTTCGAAAATCCAACGTTCTTCTTCTTTTCGTACCTTTTGAATCAAAACATCTGGTAAATCGATGAGTTCTTTGATAAACTGAGAGTACATGCGAATTTTCCTCCAGTGGTTTGGTTTGGTCACCTTTACCATACAGGAAAATTCGCATTTTTTGTACCCTCTAATTTCTCTATGCACACCGATCTTAAATCATCAAGTACAACTTGTGGTGAAGAGCC
>NZ_RXXX01000096.1:0-1251 GCF_011006755.1 Anoxybacillus sp. MB8 | reverse complement strand
TAGTATAGTTTTATGGACAGCTTTTAGTTAACTCTCTATCATAAAAGATAAGAGAGGAAGTGTCCGATATGAAACAAAAAAAGAAATATAACGACGATTTTAAGAAGACAATCGTTGAACTCTATCACACGGGTAGTTCGGTGAGTGCGTTAAGCAGCGAATATGGCGTATCTGAAGTGACAATATACAAATGGATTAAGGCTTTGACCCCAATCAGTGAGGAAACGGGGAGCCTAACCCCTAAAGACATCGCTGCGATTCAGAAAGAAAATCTTCGCATGAAACAGGAGATCGAAATCTTAAAAAAGGCTATGGCCATATTCGCCAAAAAGTAACGGACAACGAGCTCATCGATTTGATTCATGAACAAAAAGAGAACTATCCCATTCAAGTGATGTGTGAGGTACTTGACGTTCCTAGAAGTACTTACTACCAATCCTTGGAGCATATGGAATCGAATCGTGACCGTGAGAATAGGCAACTCACGGAAGAGATCCATCGAATTCACAAGGAGAGCAAAGCACGCTATGGGGCTCCAAAGATTCATCAATCCCTCCTTAAGGTGGGATACGCCGTGAGCCTTAAACGTGTTCAACGGCTGATGAAGAAGGCAGGAATTCGATCCATCACCGTGAAGAAGTTCCGTCCGCAAAAGAGTCAAGGAACGATCATGGAACGCACGAATCACCTAGAGCAAGATTTTACAACTACCACCATTAATGAAAAATGGGTGGCTGACATCACCTATATTCATACGCTTAGGGATGGCTGGTGTTACTTGGCGTCTGTCTTAGACCTGCATTCTAAAAAAATTGTCGGATACTCTTTCTCTCGTTCCATGACAACAGACCTTGTGCTTCAAGCTCTACATAATGCAGTGACAACGCAACATCCTGATCCAGGCCTCATCATCCACACAGATCTAGGAACACAGTATACGAGTGAAGCTTTTGAAAGAGCAGTTAAATCCTACGGGATGAAGCAATCATTTAGCCGTAAAGGATGTCCATATGATAACGCTTGTATTGAATCCTTCCATGCGATTTTAAAGAAAGAAGAAGTCCATCAGGTTAAGTATCTTGACTATGATTCTGCTAAACGAGCTCTATTTCAATATATTGAGGGCTGGTACAATCGTAAACGTATTCACAGCCATTTAGGTTACAGAACTCCACAAGAAGTAGAAGATCAAGCACGTCAGTCAGCATAACGAGTTAACTTTTTTCTGTCCAATATATTGACTCAGGTCCA
>NZ_RXXX01000095.1:0-1254 GCF_011006755.1 Anoxybacillus sp. MB8 | reverse complement strand
CACGGCTGTTGATTATCCAAAATTATGAATACTTCTCCCATAAAAATGGGCATGCTCAAATAAGACAGATACCATCTCTGATTTCCAATCGAGAGGAAGTTGCCCAAATAAAACCCGACGAACGAAAGAAATGAACGTGAGGGTGGTTTGCGTTCGTTTCTCTGTTCGGTCATATAGCCATCTCAATAACACATAGGCAATGAACGCCGCAAACAGCTGATTGTAGACGGCGTTTTTTGTTGTCCCAAATAAGGTAGGTACATTCAAGTATTGCTTGATCCATCGAAAAAAGACCTCGACTGCCCAACGCTCTTGATACATGTCGGCAATCTTTTCTGCCGATACGTCAAAGACATTCGTTACGACGCGAATCTCCTTTCCATGGGCATCACGAAAGATGACCACTCGATGACGTTTCTTCGAACGGCATTGCTTCGTTCCTAGCTGACAAGTAAAATCAGCGATGACATTGGAATCGGAAGAAACAAGACGCTGTAAACGGTGACGACGATGAATCTCTACATTTTCTTTCATGCGAATGACAAAAAGTTGTCCATTTTCGGCAAATTGGTCGATCCGTTCGATTTTAAAATACGCCCGATCTTCCACAAGAATTTGCTTCGGATGTGTCAACGCTTCCCCGACAGGACCATCGTGGCGTAGACCGGTTGTTTCTATGGCATCCATCGGTGACTGGTGTTGAGGAGAATAAGCGACATGCAGTTTAATCCCTGACCGTTCCCCATGATAAGGCGCCCATGATAGGCGGTTCTTTCCGACTGTCACCGTTGTCGAATCGACAATGCGAAGAGGTTTCGGGAATCGAAGAGATCGCCGTATTTTGCGATTACACTTTGAAACGATTCGTGCAAACAAACGCTTCATGATTTCATATGGAATCTCCTTCGCCTTGTTTGCCACCGTCGAATAATGAAAGCGCGGCAATTGGTAAGTGGGCGCCACATCAGCACCATGACGAAAACTCTTCCACTCATGGACAGCAGCGAGAAGGAAAAAGTCGATTAACGTACGTACGGTAAATTTACGAGATGAGTCGTGATAACCGACTGCTTCTGTGATGGTTTGAATGTCTTCGTCTGACACAATTTTTTGCATCAAATTCGGGAGTGTGGTATGCTTGTTCATAAAGAGCACCTCTTTCCTGGGATTGTTTGTGTGGTTACTTACATTCTACAGGAAAAGTGCTCTTTTTTCTATGTTTTTATGGATATTATTGGTTAATCAACACACGTG
>NZ_RXXX01000094.1:0-1269 GCF_011006755.1 Anoxybacillus sp. MB8 | reverse complement strand
ATTTACTAGGTGTACTTTTTGGAAAGTCCCTCACAGACTGGGATGACGAAGAACCGGTGAATCAATCGTATCAGAAACTCCAAGTCGATGAACTGCCTGTCATCGAAACGCTTCCGCGTTTAGACTATCGTCATCTTCTTGTCGAATACGAACAACAACACGGAAAACCGTTGAAGCCGATCAAGAGGCACGCGAACACGAAAACCACGGTGCCTGATGCATTGACGTGTCCACAGTGCCAAGCGCCATCTAATTATGTGTACGCCAACAACGGAGGTAAAGGGCAGTATCAATGCAAAGTGTGTCGTTGCCGTTTCAACCATCGTAGCCGTTTTGCCAAACAAGTGATTTTTCGGTGCCCACATTGTTTAAAGGCACTCGAGAAAATCAAAGAGCGCAACGATTATTACATCCACAAATGTAAGAATGATGATTGCTCGTTTTACCAAGCAAACTTGCGACAGATGACACCTCAGGAAAAAGAACAGTTTCAACATGCGCCGTATGCCTTTAAAGTTCGATACATTTTCCGTGAGTTTCTCTTTGATTTTCAGCCGTTGGCACCGTCGTCACCGATACAGTCGAAGGTGGATTTGTCGCGTCTTTCCGTGTCTTCGCATACACTCGGACTCATCTTGACGTATCACGTCAACTATGGGCTCTCCGCGCGGAAAACAGCGAGGATCATGAAAGACATTCATGGGTTGTCGATTTCTCATCAGACCGTCATCAACTATGCCAACAGTGTTGCGCTGATCGTCAAACCTTTCATCGATCACTTTCCTTACGAACTGTCTGGTTCTTTTTGCGGCGACGAGACGTATATCCGCGTCAAAGGGTGCTGGCATTACTTGTTTTTTATGTTTGATGCCGTGAAAAAGGTCGTGCTGTCTTACCGGGTCTCTCCACATCGGGATACACTCTCTGCCATCCGTGCGATCGATGATGTTCTCAAGAAACTGCCGTCCATTCCTAAAGATTTGTCTTTTGTCGTCGATGGCAACCCGATCTACTTGTTGGCGCAGCACTTTTTCGCCCAACAAGGGATTTCTTTCGATGTCCGTCAAGTCATCGGGCTGACAAACGAGGATCCTGTGTCCGAGGAATATCGACCACTTAAACAGATCATTGAACGATTCAATCGAACGTTTAAAGGCAACTACCGACCGACTCATGGGTTTGGCGCAGAAGAAGGCTCGGTTTCCTTTGTCACACTCTTTGTGGCGTATTTCAACTTCTTGCGTCCGCATAGCGCGTTAGAAAAACGGG
>NZ_RXXX01000093.1:0-1445 GCF_011006755.1 Anoxybacillus sp. MB8 | reverse complement strand
TTTTCGGTACCGTCAAGAATTTTGTGTAATGCAAGATGGATAGGGTATCTCTGAAATGGATTTGGAATGGATAGGGAACCGATTTCCTCCCCACAGGAGACTGAATATTCAGTCTCCTGTGGGGAAAGGGAGAATCCCCTTATTTTGTTTATTTTCATTTACAATATATGGTTAATTGTAACGTTCTTCAAACATTCGCTGGAGGACTTCCTGCGCTTCGGCAAATCCTCGCAACTTTCGCCCCGCCCATTTCTCATTAAAGTCTTGGATCGTCAAATACACGACTTTTTCCGCGGCTTCTAAACTGCTCAAACTGTTCATCGGTTTTAGACGTTTCCGAATCTCCTTGATCGTTCGTTCGATGGCATTCGTCGTGTAAATTACACTTCGAATACTGTTTGGATAATTCATAAAGGTGAGGAGGACATCCAACTCATTGGCCCAAGATTGCACTTCTCTTGGGTACTTGCTCGACCATTTCGATTCAAACTGTCGAAACATCTCCAATGCGATTTCTTTACTCGGAGATCGATAAATGAGTTTCAGATCCTCCGCCATTTCGAATTGGTCTTTTTTCCGAACACGGCTGAGGGTGTTACGGACTTTGTGAACGACACAACGCTGTACGTCAGCTTTCGGATAAACCGCCCGAAAGGCTTCCTCCAGCCCCGGAAGACCATCAAATACGCCTAAAAGCACTTCCTTGACTCCTCTTTTGTAGAGCTGTTGGAGAATCTCCCGCCATCCATAGGCGCTTTCTTGTCCTCCCACGAAAAAATCGAGAATTTCGCGATATCCTTCTTCATTTACTCCTAACACCACATAAATGACTTCTTTCTCTACCGTATCACGGCGAAGTTTCACATACAAACCGTCCAAATATAAGACGGAATAACGCTTGTGTAGTGGACGGTTGCGCCATTTTTCGATGTCTTCCTTTACGACATCGGTAATATGGCTGATCGTCGTAGGAGAATAGGTACTTCCTAGAATTCGTTCGATCCACTTGCCAATTTCCCGTGTACTCATGCCGCTTTGATACATCTTGATGATGGCTTCTTCCAGCCAGCCGGTGTGTCGTTGGTAAGGGGCAAACAGCTGCGTTTGAAATTCTCCATTTCGGTCTCTTGGAACCAAAAGCCCTTCAATCCGGCCATATTGTGTATCTAGATTTCGTTGATAGTAGCCGTTTCTCATATTGGATGTGTCCGCTTGTTCGATTTCGAGGAAATTTTTAATTTCTTCCCGCATAATCAGCTCTAATTTTTCTTTCACAAACTGACGAATGGCATTTTCCAGTTGATTTGCCCAGTCGATATTCGATATACTTTTAGACATAGGTAGGGTTCTCCTTTCTCTGGAATGTTTTTCGTCCAATCAGAGAATACCCTACCTTTTTTCTTTTGGTCTAGCAAAATGCTTTACACAAAATTTTATACATCATC
>NZ_RXXX01000092.1:0-1603 GCF_011006755.1 Anoxybacillus sp. MB8 | reverse complement strand
ATTTACTAGGTGTACTTTTTGGAAAGTCCCTCACAGACTGGGATGACGAAGAACCGGTGAATCAATCGTATCAGAAACTCCAAGTCGATGAGCTTCCTGTCATCGAAACGCTTCCGCGTTTAGACTATCGTCAGCTTCTTGTCGAATACGAACAACAACACGGAAAACCGTTGAAACCGATCAAGAGGCACGCAAACACGAAAACAACAGTGCCAGATACATTGACGTGTCCACAGTGCCAAGCACCGTCTGGCTATGTGTACGCCAACAACGGAGGCAAAGGTCAGTACCAATGCAAAGTGTGTCGTTGCCGTTTCAACCATCGCAGCCGTTTTGCCAAACAAGTGATTTTTCGGTGCCCACATTGTTTAAAGACCCTTGAAAAAATTAAAGAGCGTAAAGATTATCACATCCACAAATGTAAGAATGATGATTGTTCGTTTTACCAAGCAAACTTGCGACAGATGACACCTCAGGAAAAAGAACAGTTTCAACATGCGCCGCATGCCTTTAAAGTTCGATACATTTTCCGTGAGTTTCTCTTTGATTTTCAGCCGTTGGCACCGTCGTCACCGATACAATCGAAGGTGGATTTGTCGCGTCTTTCCGTGTCTTCGCATACACTCGGACTCATCTTGACGTATCACGTCAACTATGGGCTCTCCGCGCGGAAAACAGCGAGGATCATGAAAGACATTCATGGGTTGTCGATTTCTCATCAGACCGTCATCAACTATGCCAACAGTGTTGCGCTGATCGTCAAACCTTTCATCGATCACTTTCCTTACGAACTGTCTGGTTCTTTTTGCGGCGACGAGACGTATATTCGCGTCAAAGGAAGCTGGCATTATTTGTTTTTTATGTTTGATGCCGTGAAAAAGGTCGTGCTGTCTTATCGGGTCTCTCCGCATCGGGATACACTCTCTGCCATCCGTGCGATCGATGATGTTCTCAAGAAACTGCCGTCCATTCCTGAAGATTTGTCTTTTGTCGTCGACGGCAACCCGATCTACTTGTTGGCGCAGCACTTTTTCGCCCAACAAGGGATTTCTTTCGATGTCCGCCAAGTCATCGGGCTGACAAATGAGGATCCTGTGTCCGAGGAATATCGACCACTTAAACAGATCATTGAACGATTCAACCGAACGTTTAAAGGCAACTACCGACCCACTCATGGATTTGGCGCAGAAGAAGGCTCGGTTTCCTTTGTCACACTCTTTGTGGCGTATTTCAACTTCTTGCGTCCGCATAGCGCGTTAGAAAAACGGGTACCGGTCGTCATCCCAGCATTAGAGAGCCTTCCGCATATGCCGGCACGTTGGGCAAGGCTCATTGTCATGGCTCAAGAGATGTTGACCCAACAAGCTGCATCCTAAGGACGGATTCGGCGGAGCGTACCCTTGACCATCCGAACCTCGCCAAAGGTAAAATCAGGATAGGGCAAGGGCTGCTTTCCTATGCCCTTCTTTTCTGCCCTTGCCCTTACTGACCGTTTTTCTCCTTTGGCGAGTGTTGGTCAAGGGCGAATCCGATTCCACCATCCCCTTTATTTCCCTTCAAAAGGTAGCCCGTGATGACTTTTCATAGATTTTTTGACGCTACC
>NZ_RXXX01000091.1:0-1792 GCF_011006755.1 Anoxybacillus sp. MB8 | reverse complement strand
CTCCCTCTAGAAATGTTGATATATCAAGGTTTCTTGGCATCTTAGGGGTGCCAAAAAAATATTTTTCGACAAAATTCATCACATACTTTTTCATTTTTGTTGATATCTAACAGTCCATGGGTGCGCTTCGCGACCACTGGTTATTTTTGTATTTTTTCATACCAGTGGGGGGATGTGTATGCGATGCACCTTGGATCTCTGCATAGCTGATGAGGACGAACCCTCCCATGTCTCTGGGCATCCGTGTGCCAACATTCCTTCGTTCGGTCTCTTCACCAGGCAGAGGCCGGCTAAGCTCCTATAGGGACTCGAGGTCGAATGGTGAAAATCGTGCCAGCTTCTCCGTGTCATCTGGTTGTTTAGACAGTTTCCCTTGTCAAAGGAGGCGGCTCTAGGCTGCCTGTGCTTGAGTGGAGGTGAAAATATCTTGCATCATTCGTTCCTCATCAAATGCTTGTTGCTTCACACAAACCGCGTATAGAATTTTCAATAGCTTGCCACATAACACGACGATGGATTGTTTCTTACGCAACGGGTTGACGGGACGTGTCGTATAATACTCGTGCAAGGCTCGGAACGCCTTGTTATGGCGAATGAGTGGCATCATCGCCCGAAAGAGAAGGGCGCGTAGCCGTCTCCGTCCTCGCTTCGAGATTCGTTTTTGCCCCTTGTGTTGCCCCGAGGAGTTTTCTTTCAACGTCAAGCCCGCTAATTTGATCAGCTGCCGCGGATCTTGATACTGAGAAAAACTCCCGATTTCCGACAACAATTCCACAATCGTCGCATCTCCTAGCCCTGGAATCGTTTGAAGCCATTCATACTCCACCGTTGTTTGGGCAAGAGCCGTTAACTCTTCCGTCAACGCTGCGATCTCTTGTTCCAATTGGCGATATCGGCGAACCAACATGGCGATTTCGATACGGGCCATCTGTTGTCCTTGTGTGATCCCAATCGAATGGCGAGAGACCTCTACCAGCTTTTGAATTTTCGGTTTTTGCGGACATTGGAGTCCTTCGCTTTGACGATATCGCTCCATGAGCCCTTCGACCGTCTGATCGGCGATGTCCATCGGAAATGGCGTGTTTTCTAAGACAGCCAACGCGATTTTTCCGAACGACGGAAACACCTGCACAAACTCAGGAAAGTACCGATCCAGCCAGCGAATCATTTGATTGTGGACGGCATTCCGTTCCTTAACCAGCGACTCTCGAAACGTGCTTCCTGCCCGCAATTCCGCTTCCACCTCGTGAAGAATGCGTGGATAGCTAAAACGTCCGTCTTTGACCAGTCTTGCGATGACGAGGGCGTCTTTGGCATCGTGCTTCGTTGGCAAGTTGTCGTCCAGTTCTTTCGACCGTTTGACATGCATCGGGTTAACCATCACCAACGGGATCCCTTTTTCCTCGAGGAAATAGGCGAGATTCAACCAGTAATGTCCGGTCGGTTCGATTCCGACGATCACTTCCGTTTTGCCAAATTCCCTCATCGCCTCTTGGATCAACGCATAAAACTGCTCGAATCCGGCTCTTGACTGGAGCACTGGAAACCGCTTCTTCAGCTCCCTTCCCCGTACGTCCACCATCGCTGCAAAATGCTTTTGCTTGGCAATATCCATTCCAATTACTAATGTTTGATCGGTGACTTGTTCAATTTTGCGATTTTGTGTATAATTCATATTAAGTCCTCCTCGGTCTGATGATAGGGTCAACTTTCCATTGACACCCCTGCATCATACCAAGAGGGCTTTTTTCTTTCAAGTCCCCCGAAAACCTTTCTAACAGGAATGCTCCTA
>NZ_RXXX01000090.1:0-1887 GCF_011006755.1 Anoxybacillus sp. MB8 | reverse complement strand
ACTCATATTTCGCACCTTGGTAGGGCGGAACAAAAGGATTTTTTATTCAGTTTTTTAGAATAACTTTTAAACCAACACCAAAAGCGATGGTATCCTTTTTTTACCATCGTTGGTCGTTCTTTATCCCATTAGACGTAAATGCTCTCGTCCATCCCTAATCCTTGCAGAATCCTTCGCTGCTCGTACGTGAGCGGTTGACCTAACGCGCGTTGAATTCGTCCATCCGGCAGTTCCAACAGGACGACTCTGACATACCAAAACAATTGAAAAATCGCTTGTCCGGTCGGTCGGGTCAGTTTCCGGCCTCCCGCGCCCTTTAATGGGTGTTCCGGGGTGATGAACTGACGCACCCGGCGCTGGAAGACGCGGTAAATCGCCAAGGCCAACAGAAACAAATAGCCCAATACCGCGACCCGTTCCGGTTTTTTTACGTAAATCTCATCCGTAAAGAACGGGTCTTTCAAGAAAGAGAAGTTCATTTCCACCGAGATTTGGCCTTTATACAACTTCAAGATCTCTTTCGCATCCATCGGTTGACCTTTCCATTCCTCCGGAACTGTCGTGACAAGGACAAACCGGGACGCTTTCCGTCTCGCCTGTTCCCACGCATCTTGGTCGAATTCCACGTTCAAGCGAAGGGCGTACAGCGTTTCCATGTCCGGTTCCGCCCCTTTTTTCGGACGTCCGCGCCGTTTTTTCGGACGCACGATCGCTTCGACCGACGCCTCGACGCGATGGAACCGGAGACGAAGGGACGCCTTTAGAGACGCTAGGGCTTGTTCGGCGTCTTCCCGGCACGAAAACAGACGGCTTTCCCACTGGGTTTGTTTCTGCCGAAGAAGCTCTGCTTCTTGGTTTCGCTCTTTTTCGAGCGTCTTTCCTTTTCGTTGGTCGAGCGCGCTGGATTCAACGACGATCAACCGGACCGAATGACCTTCGTACGTCGATGTCGTTTCCCACACCCGGTAGGTGGCTCCGTTTTTCTCCGCTAAGGAAAACGGATCGCTCCACGGCGTGTCTTGGGCATCAGCTTTAGCCAGCGCGGTTTTGACGATCCGGAGCGAAGAAGGGCCTCTTGTGATCAAAAAGGCGTTGGCGGCCTTCGTTTGCGCCAGTGTGTCTTTCGTCATGGCGGCAGAATCGGCAACATAAATCCATTCATCTTCGATCTTCGCCTGCTTCAGCTGTTTCTGCACACGGGACAACACCTCGGGATTCCACGTCTTATCCGGCAGGTTGCCGTCGTGTACATCGCCATAAAACGGGATGCCATCCTCGTTGCCAATCAGCCCAAATCCGATCTGCTTTTGCCAACGATGATGCCGGTTGTAGCCATGCGTAATCTGCAAGGCATCCGGCGAGGCCGATTCATACGCGCCATAAACGGTCTTGTCCGTCGTATCGGCGTGGAAGACGCGAAGAGAGAGGCCTTCTTTCTTGTAGATCTGCACGAGGCAAGACGAAAGGACTTGATGGATATTCGCCTCATACAGGCGATCCAAATGACGCGCGATGGCATCGTCGTTGAACCAAGACGGCTCCAGCCCTGGCCGAATCAGCTTCGGCAAATCGATGTCATGCGCCCATTGTTCCAAATGAACGAGCGCTTGCCGGCCGCTCAAGATATCCAGAACGATTAGTTTGACGATATCGCTGGCTCGAGTTTGGCATTGCGGATCCACGGGAACGAGACGATCAATCAACTGAGGAAGGTCAAGATCTTTGAACAGGGCGCTTATTATATTCAAATAAGAACTTTCATAAATGGCCCGAATTTGAACGTCCATGATGAGCAAACTCCTTTGCTTTCCTTGTATTCCAAGGTTTTATTCGACAGGAAGATAAAAAAATCCTCCCGATTTTTGTCGAGAGGGTGCGAAATGTGAG
>NZ_RXXX01000008.1:0-81484 GCF_011006755.1 Anoxybacillus sp. MB8 | reverse complement strand
TCCATACGCTGCTCGATGCTTGCGAAATCGTCTTTTGTGGCCATACGCTGCTCAATGCTTGCGATATCGTCTTTTGTGGCCATACGCTGCTCGATGCTTGCGATATCGTCTTTTGTGGCCATGCGCTGTTCGATGCTGATGATATCATCTTTTGTCGCCATGGTTTGTTCGATCTGTTCGATGCGCTTGTCCATAGCAGCGATGTCATCTTTTGTGGCCATACGTTGCTCAATGCTTGCGATATCATCTTTTGTGGCCATCGTCTGTTCAATATGACTGACGCGACTTTCTAACGCTCGAATATCATCTTTTAACGCGGCGACGTCTGCTTTCGTTGCCATATTCGCACGCAAAAACCCCAACTCATCAAAAATGCGTTGCAACAACTGCTCCATTTTTTTCACCTCCTTTTTCGTTTCCATTATATCATCATTCGACAGAAAGAAGAGAGACGAAACAGAAAATATGACAAAAATTTTTTTGAATTTTTTTCTTTAGGTACATATATTGTCCATGTAAAATAGTAATATATTGTTATAAAAGGTGGCTCTTCACCAAAAGTTGTACTTGATTTTTTATAACACACCTACCGATGCTTGTGAGGAAGAAGCAGTAAACCAATGATTTCTGTACATTTTTGTTCAAGAAAGCGTATCACTTGTCAAGTACATGTTGTGGTGATGAACCATATTTTATAGATCTTCGCTACAAGTTGTAAATGAAAAAACCCGCCTACCTAGACGGGTTTTTTCATCTTCACCACCATCTCCTCATCTGGCGTGACGTAAATCGTCTGCTGGTTTTCGTAAATGACGAAGCCGGGTTTGGCGCCGTTTGGTTTTTTGACGTAGCGCACGCGCGTGTAGTCGACCGGAACGGAGCTGGAGTGGCGCGCTTTGCTGAAGTAAGCGGCTAAGTGGGCAGCTTCGATGATCGTTTGTTCTGATGGGTTTTTGCTTTTAATGACGACGTGCGAGCCAGGGATGTCTTTCGTATGAAGCCAAATGTCGTCTTTGCTTGCGAATTTGTTCGTTAAATAGTCGTTTTGTTTGTTGTTTTTGCCGACGAAAATGTCGGTTCCGTCGCTTGATACGTAGCGTTCGAGTTCGATTGTGCGCGGTTTTTGTTTTTTCTGTTTTGTCGCTTTGGCGCGCAAATACCCTTGTTCGATTAATTCGTCGCGAATGTCGTCAATGTCTTTCGGTGATGCCGTTTCAAGTTGCTGCAACAGCGTATCGAAGTATGCGATTTCTTCTTTCGTTCGTTCGATTTGTTCCTGCACGATGGAAAGAGAATTTTTCGCTTTTTGATATTTTTGAAAATAGCTTTGCGCATTTTCTGACGGCGATTTTTGTTGATCAAGCGGAATGGTGATTGTAGCACCGTTTTCGTCATAATAGTTGACGACTTCGATTTCGCTCATTCCTCGCTTCATAACATAAAGATTTGCGGTCAACAATTCCCCATATAGTCGATATTGTTCTGCCTGTTTTGCTTCTTCAAGCGTTTGGTGAAGTTTCAACAGTTTCTTTTCATTTTTCGCTTTTTCATTCGCGACAAAGCGTTCTAAATCGTGTGCTTGTTGTTTTACGCGGTCGCGTTCCGCTTTGCCGAAATAAAAACGGTCAAGCATCTCGCTTAACGTAGCAAAATGTTTTCCTTCCCCTTCGATATGGGTAAGCGGCAACGCATAAAATACGTCTTTTGTTCCGTTTGTGTATATACACGGAGTAAATTTCTCGCTGCGTACATCTTCCATCAAAGAGATGAAGCTTTTCGGCAACGTCGTTCGGTTAGCAAGCCCTGCGCGATAGATGACTTCGCGCGCAAAAAGTGGCGAAATGCCCGTAAATGTGGCGACGAGTTGATCGGCTAATTTTCCTGCGAGAAAGTCGATCTTTTTTAACACCGTCTCCTCCGTCGCATGAAGCGGATTAATTTTGTCGTGCGATGGAGGCAATATATAAGGCGCCCCAGGAAGCACTGTTCGGTATCGGTTCACCGCAGGAGAGAGATGTTTAACGCTGTCGATGATCGTGTTCGTCTGTTCATCGACGAGAATGATGTTGCTGTGGCGGCCCATCAATTCAACGATGAGCTGCTTTGTACATACATCGCCGAGCTCATTTCTTCCTTTTACATGAATGATGATGATGCGATCAAAATCGACTTGCGTGATCGCTTCAATGACGCCTCCTTCAAGATGTTTGCGCAGAAGCATACAAAACATCGGCGGCTCATGAGGGTTATCGTACGTCTCGTTCGTCAAATGGACGCGCGCATAAGTAGGATGAGCAGATAATAACAATTTATAATTGCTTCCGCGCGAACGAATATGAAGCACTAATTCGGATGGAAACGGCTGATAAATTTTTGAAATGCGCCCCCCGACAAGCGTGCGCTGTAGTTCTTTTGTCATCGCATATGTAAATACTCCGTCAAACGACATAGAAAACACCTTTCTCTTTTTTCTTTTCATTATACCATATCATTTTTTCGTACATGCCTGAATAAGCTGTCATAGATAAGACAAGCGGAAGGGGGAGAGAAATGAGCTGGCACGGACTGCGTATAGAGCAGGTGGAACAACAAGTAAATACAAAGATTGGCTTTGGATTAACGGAAAAAGAAGCGAAAAGACGATTAAAACAATTCGGCAAAAACGAGCTGTCGGAAGAAAAAAAGCCGTCTGCGCTAAAACAATTTTTTAGTCAGTTTCAAGATTTTATGGTGCTCGTCTTATTGGCGGCAACGGCGATTTCCGCCGTATTAGGCGAATACATCGATGCGGTCGCCATCGTGGCGATTGTCATCATGAACGCTTTTTTAGGATTTATACAAGAGCGTCGGGCGGAAAAGTCGCTTGAGGCACTAAAACAATTATCCGCCCCAGAATCGCTCGTTTTACGGGATGGGGAATGGGTAAAAGTGCCGTCTGCTCAGTTAGTCGTTGGCGATATTGTCAAATTCGCAAGCGGTGATCGCATCGGGGCGGACGTGCGCATCATTGAAGCGAAAGGGTTATATATTGAAGAATCGTCGTTAACGGGCGAATCGCTTCCTGTCGAAAAACAAACAGCGCCACTTGTAGATGATGTGCCATTAGGTGATCGCACAAATATGGCGTTTATGGGAACGCTCGTGACAAAAGGAAGCGGAATAGGTATTGTCGTAGCGACAGGCATGCATACAGCGATGGGGCAAATTGCCCATTTAATCCAGTCGGCGCCAACGATGACGACACCGTTGCAACGAAAGCTCGAACAGCTCGGCAAAATTTTAATTGTCATCGCTTTAGCGCTCACAGCGCTCGTTGTCGTGCTTGGCGTATGGCAAGGACATGCGGTATATGACATGTTTTTAGCTGGTGTGTCGCTTGCGGTTGCCGCCATTCCAGAAGGATTGCCTGCGATCGTTACCGTCGTATTGGCGCTCGGTGTCCAACGCATGATGAAGCGAAACGCCATCGTGCGCAAACTTCCTGCGGTTGAAACGCTCGGTTGTGCCTCGGTCATTTGTTCTGATAAAACAGGAACGATGACGGAAAATCAAATGACAGTCACGCATGTGTGGGTGAATAATCGATTATGGACAGTAAGCGGGACGGGCTATGAACCGAAAGGAACGTTTTTATATAACGGCAAACAAGAAAAGGTAGATGCTGCCTTACAGCAAATCTTATTATTTGGGGCGCTATGCAATCATGCGAACATAAAGAAAAAAGGAAAAACATATATGATTGATGGCGATCCGACCGAAGGTGCCCTCGTTGTTGCGGCGGCGAAAGCGGGATGGACGAAAGAAAAAATCGCTGCCGAGTTTACGATTGAACATGAATTTCCGTTTGATTCGACGCGAAAAATGATGTCGGTCATCGTAAAAGATCGCGCGAATCGGCGCTTTATTGTCACAAAAGGTGCGCCAGATATGTTGCTTGAACGTTGTCGTTTCATATATATGGATGGTCAAGCGAAACGAATGCGCGACCAAGAGCAGAAAATGGTGCAGCAAACGGTCAATACGCTCGCTTCTCAAGCGTTGCGAACGATTGCGATCGCCTATCGGCCGCTTTCTTTGACGGAAACAATGAACGATGAAACGAAAGCGGAAAGCGACTTAACGTTCATCGGTTTACAAGGGATGATCGATCCGCCGCGGAAAGAAGTAAAACAAGCCATTGCGGAATGTAAAAAAGCAGGCATTAAAACAGTGATGATTACAGGAGATCATGTGTTAACGGCGAAAGCGATTGCCCAACAACTGCACATGATGCCACCGAACGGCAAAGTGATGGACGGCAAAACGTTAGCGACGTTATCTGTTGATGAATTAGAAGACGTCGTTGAAGATGTATACGTTTTTGCGCGCGTATCACCAGAACATAAATTAAAAATTGTGCAAGCGTTGCAAAAAAGAGGGCATATTGTGGCGATGACAGGCGATGGCGTTAATGATGCGCCAGCGATTAAAACAGCAAACATCGGCATCGCGATGGGAGTCACAGGAACAGATGTATCAAAAGAAGCCGCTTCGCTCGTTTTGTTAGATGATAACTTTGCGACGATTAAAGCGGCGATCGAAGAAGGACGAAACATTTATGAAAACATTCGTAAATTTATTCGCTACTTGCTTGCGTCAAACGTCGGTGAAATTTTAGTGATGTTATTTGCGATGATATTTGCGCTTCCTCTTCCGCTCGTGCCGATTCAAATTTTATGGGTAAACCTCGTCACAGACGGACTACCTGCCATGGCGCTCGGATTAGACCCAGCGGAAGAAAACGTCATGAAGCGGCCACCGCGTCATCCGAAAGAAGGAGTTTTCGTCAGAGGGCTCGGTTGGAAAATTATTAGTCGCGGCTTTCTCATCGGTATGGTGACGTTGATCGCTTTTCTTGTCGTGCATACGCGACATCCGGAAAACTTAACGTATGCCCAGACGGTTGCCTTTGCGACGCTCGTGCTCGCTCAACTCATTCACGTGTTTGATTGCCGAAGCGAACGGTCGGTGTTTGACCGAAATCCGTTTGAAAATATGTATTTAGTGCTCGCCGTGTTGTCGTCGCTTTTCTTGTTGCTTGTCGTCATTTACTATCCGCCGTTACAGCCGATTTTCCATACGGTTTCGTTGCCGCTGACCGATTGGTTGCTTATTGTTGGCTTATCGTCTATTCCGACGTTTTTACTTGCTGGTTCGTTATTTACACGCCGCCGCTCATGAAATGTTTTCGCTATATAGTGATATATGCTATAATGGGAGAAGGTAATGGAGTGAATCTATTACCTTCTTTTATTGTCGATAACGTACAATGGATGTGAGAGTATGATCGTAAGTATGACAGGATTTGGTCGAGGAAAAAAAGAAGGCGAAAACGTGAGCGTTACGGTGGAAATGAAGTCAGTCAATCACCGTTTTTGTGAAATTTCGATCCGCATGCCTAGACAGTGGGTGATGTTTGAAGATAAAATAAAAAGAGTCATTACACAACATATTGCTCGTGGACGTGTCGAAGTGTTTATTACGATTGAAGGGGAACAGCTCGTCGAACGAACGCTTCATGTCGACTGGCAGCTTGTTGATGCGTATTATCGCATGCTTACTGATGTGCGCCGACGGTTTCATTTCGCCGATGATGTATCGCTTCGAGATGTTGTACATATGCTATCGGATGCGGTTGAAATGACGGAGCAGCCGATCGAAAACGATGCGCTTCTTTCGCTTCTTTTAGAAGCGACAAAAGAAGCGGTTGAGCAATTGAAACAGATGCGCGAACAAGAAGGAAACGCGCTATTAGCAGACATGCTGATGCAGCTGGAGACGATTGAGAAAAGCGCACATCGCATTGAACAACTTGCGCCAACGGTCGTCGCTTCTTATCGCGAACGCATACATAAACGAGTAAGTGAATTTGTACAGGGCGTTGTTGATGAACAACGGCTATTGACGGAAGTCGCTTTATTTGCGGAAAAAGTCGATATTCATGAAGAATTAAAACGGATATATAGCCATATTGAACAATTTCGTCGCATCGTTTCTGAAGGAGGAGCAGTTGGACGAAAGCTTGATTTTCTCGTCCAAGAGCTCAATCGTGAAATGAATACGATCGGTTCAAAAGCGAACGATCGCTATATTGCTTCCGAAGTTGTCGAAATGAAAAGCGCCCTTGAAAAAATTAAAGAACAAGTGCAAAATGTAGAGTAGTTTGTTTATCAATAGAAGGTGGGGATGACCGTGAAAGAACGAGGGTTATTAATCGTCCTATCGGGACCGTCTGGCGTCGGAAAAGGGACGGTACGAAAAGCATTATTTTCACAACCAGATATTCAATTGCAATATTCCATTTCTGTGACGACGCGCAAACCACGTGAAGGGGAAGTCGATGGCGTCGATTACTTTTTCAAAACGCGCGAGCAGTTCGAACAAATGATTCGCCAAAATGAGCTGCTAGAGTGGGCAGAATATGTCGGAAATTACTACGGCACGCCAATTGATTATGTAGAAAAAACATTGCAAGAAGGAAAAGACGTGTTTTTAGAAATTGAAGTACAAGGAGCCATGCAAGTTCGTAAAGTGTTTCCAGAAGCGCTCTTTATTTTCCTCGCGCCGCCAAGTTTAAGCGAATTGCGTAAACGAATTGAAATGCGCGGAACGGAATCAGAAGATTTAATTCGCGATCGTTTACAAGCGGCGAAAGAAGAATTAGAAATGATGGATGCATACGATTACGTTGTCGAAAACGATCAAGTAGAACTCGCATGCGAGCGCATTAAAGCGATTGTCATGGCAGAACATTGCCGACGCGAACGCGTGGCACAACGATATAAAAAGATGTTGGAGGTGGAGTAATATGTTATATCCTTCCATTGATTTACTCATTACAAAACTCGATTCAAAATATACGCTCGTCACAGTTGCGGCGAAGCGCGCCCGCCAATTGCAAGTGAAAAATGACTTAACGATCGAAAAACCTGTGTCGAAAAAATTTGTCGGCAAAGCGTTAGAAGAAATTGCGGCGGGTCATATTGAAGTCGTTAGCGAAGAAGAAGCAACGCAATAAACTACTTACGACAACCTAGTTTTTAGGTTGTTATTTTTTTACAAATACCGAACGAAAGGGGCAACGTCGATGCTTCAGCAAAAAAACATTTTATTATGTGTTACAGGTGGCATTGCTGTATATAAAGCAGCGGCGCTCACAAGCAAACTTGTGCAAGCGGGGGCGAATGTCAAAGTCGTCATGACGGAAGCTGCTTGTCAATTTGTTACACCGCTTACGTTTCAAGCGTTATCAAAAAACGAAGTATACATTGATACATTCGACGAAAAAAAGCCGAACGTCATTGCACACATTGATTTAGCTGATTGGGCACATCTCGTACTCGTTGCCCCTGCGACCGCAAACACGATCGCAAAACTGGCGCATGGTTTAGCTGATAACATGGTGACAACGATTTTACTTGCGACGAAAGCACCGGTTTGGCTTGCGCCTGCGATGAACGTCCATATGTACGAACATCCAGCGGTACAACAAAATATGCGCACGTTGCAGTCGTATGGCTATCGCTTCATTGAACCAGCGGAAGGGATGCTTGCGTGCGGTTACGTTGGAAAAGGGCGATTAGAAGAGCCAGAAACGATCGTCGCATTGCTTGAACAACATGTTGCATCAAACGAACTGTTAAAAGGAAAAAAAGTGTTAGTGACAGCCGGTCCGACGCGCGAAAAACTTGACCCTGTCCGCTTTTTCAGCAATCACTCGACAGGAAAAATGGGCTATGCTCTCGCAGAGGCAGCGCGCGATTTAGGAGCGGACGTCATCCTTATTTCCGGCCCGACATCGCTCGCTCGTCCGGAAGGGGTACAGACGATTCGGGTAGAAAGTGCACAAGACATGTATGAAGCGGTGATGGAGCATTTTCAACATAGCGATATCGTCATTAAAACAGCGGCAGTAGCAGACTACCGCCCTAAATATGTCGCCGACAATAAAATAAAAAAACAACAAGGAGACTACACTGTCGTTCTTGAGCGAACGATCGACATTTTACAAACGCTCGGCGAACAAAAAACGCACCAATTTTTAGTTGGCTTTGCGGCAGAAACGAACGATGTGGAACGATATGCGAAAGAAAAGCTTGCGCGCAAAAATGCCGATATGATTGTCGCAAATAACGTTGTCCAAGAAGGAGCTGGGTTCGGTACGGATACAAATATCGTGACGATATTTAAACGAGACGGAACGGCAAAGCAACTTCCACTCTTGCCAAAATCGGAAGTGGCCAAACAAATTTTATATGAAATTTATCATGAAATTGAGGGACGCCTATGACAGTCGCTTCTGTCATCGTCGATATTCCTACGAGTCAAACGGATCGCCCGTTTGATTACGTGATCCCAGCTGAACTTGTCGGCGTTGTACAACCAGGCATGCGCGTTGTCGTACCATTCGGCACACGTTTTTTACAAGGATTTGTCATTGAGCTGAAAGAAACGACGGACATGCCGCGCGAACAGTTAAAGCCCATTCATTCTCTTTTTGACGTTGTTCCTGTATTTAATGAAGAATTGTTGCAACTTGGAAAGTGGCTAACTGAAACGACGCTTTGTTTCATGGTATCGGCGTTTCAAGCGATGTTGCCTGCCGCAATGAAAGCGAAATATGAAAAAGACATTCGACTCATTGAGCAACATATGCCGTTCATACACGAAAAAGTACGTGCGTTGTTTCGTGACCGTCTCGTCATTCCGTGGAGTGAAGTGGCACAAACGCCATACGTGCCGCTGTTGCAAAAAGAAATCGCAAACGGCCATATTGAAGTCGTTTACCGAGTTGAAGAAAAAGGAAAAATAAAAACAGAAAAGTGGGTCGAACTGCGCGCAAGCGACGATGAGATCATACATGCGCTTGCATCGCTCCCGCAGCGTGCCATAAAACAAAAACAAATGCTTGAGCGTTTGCTTACAGCCCGCTCTTTCCCTTTAAAACAATTGTTAAGTGAAACAAATAGCACGTTTGCTACTGTTCAAGCGCTCATGAAAAAACAGCTCGTCGCCGTGACAGAAAAAGAAATATATCGCGATCCGTATGCCAACCGCTCGTTTACAAAAACAAAACCGCTCCCTTTAACAGACGAACAACGCCAAGCGTTACAGGCGATCGGAAAAGCGATTGACGAAGATGTGCATGACGTTTTTTTAATGTACGGCGTCACAGGAAGCGGCAAAACAGAAGTGTATATGCAAGCGATTGATCTCGTCTTAAAAAAGGGGAAAGAAGCGATTGTGCTCGTACCAGAAATTTCGCTTACACCTCAAATGGTGAAGCGGTTTAAAGAACGATTCGGTTCGCAAGTCGCTGTTCTTCATAGCGGGTTATCGCTTGGAGAAAAGTATGACGAGTGGCGAAAAATTCAACGAAAAGAAGTGCAGCTTGTCGTTGGAGCTCGTTCTGCCATTTTTGCCCCTTTTGAAAACATCGGCATCATCATTATTGATGAAGAACATGAAACGAGCTACAAACAAGAAGAATCACCGCGCTATCATGCGCGCGATGTGGCCATTTTTCGCGGTCGTTACCATCGTTGTCCAGTTGTGCTTGGCAGCGCTACGCCATCGCTCGAATCGTTTGCGCGCGCTCAAAAAGGGGTATATAAACAAGTCACGTTAACGAAGCGAATGAACGATCATGCGATGCCGCCTGTGGCCATTGTGGATATGCGTGAAGAACTGCGCGCAGGAAACCGCTCGATGTTTTCCCGCCTTTTATTTGAAAAATTAACGGAACGTTTACAAAAAGGAGAACAATCCGTTTTATTTTTAAATCGTCGCGGTTATTCTTCTTTTGTCATGTGTCGGGATTGCGGTCACGTCATTCAATGTCCGCATTGCGATATTTCACTGACGTATCATCGCGTCCAACAACAATTGAAATGTCATTATTGTGGATACGAACAGCGAATGTCGTCGCATTGTCCTGCTTGTCAAAGCGAACATATTCGCTTTTTCGGAACGGGAACGCAAAAAGTAGAAGAAGAATTAACAAAGCTGCTTCCAGAAGCGCGCGTCATTCGGATGGACGTCGATACAACGAGCCGAAAAGGAGCACACGAGCGACTGCTTCATCAATTTGGAGAAGGAAAGGCTGACATTTTACTCGGCACGCAAATGATTGCCAAAGGGCTCGATTTTCCAAATGTCACATTAGTTGGCGTATTAGCAGCAGACACGATGCTTCACGTCCCTGATTTTCGCGCGGCAGAAAAAACGTTTCAGCTGTTGACGCAAGTAAGCGGCCGAGCAGGGCGGCATCATTTGCCGGGAGAAGTCGTTATTCAAACGTATACACCTGAACATTACAGCATTCAATTCGCAAGCAAACATCATTATGAGGCGTTTTATGAACGGGAAATGATCAATCGAAAAAAACACGGATATCCACCGTTTTATTATTTAACGCTCATTACGGTGTCGCATGTTGATGCGCTAAAAGGAATAAGCATCGCTGAAAAAATTGCTACACATGTGAAAAAACATTTGTCAGCTGAAGCGGTTGTACTCGGACCGGTTGCTTCTCCGATTGCGCGCATGAACGATAGATATCGTTACCAATGCATGATAAAATACAAGCGGGAAGCGAACTTAACGACAGCGCTCCGCACGGTTATGGAACATTATCAGCGCGAGATGGCGCGCGGCGATGTGACGATTACGATTGATTTAAATCCATATATGATGATGTAAATAAGGGAGGAACCATTTTGGCTATTTTACCGATTGTAACATATCCTGCCCCGGTTTTAGAAACCGTTTGCCAGCCGGTCACTGTTTTTGACCGCAAGTTGACGAAAATATTAAACGACATGTACGATACGATGATTGCGGCCGATGGGGTCGGATTAGCTGCCCCGCAAGTCGGCATCGATCAACAAATTGCGATTGTTGACATTGGCGACCGCCATGGGTGCATCGAGTTAGTGAATCCCGTCATCGTTGCCCAAAGCGGTGAACAAATCGGACCAGAAGGATGTTTAAGTTTTCCGGGATTATTTGGAGAAGTAAAACGTTCTCAATATGTGAAAGTACGCGCGCAAAATCGGCGCGGTCGTCCGTTTGAAATCGAAGCGACAGGTTTTTTAGCTCGCGCGTTACAACATGAAATCGATCATTTACAAGGCATATTATTTACGTCAAAAGTCATTCGTTATTATGAAGAAGGGGAGTTCGAACAATGAACATTGTATTTATGGGAACGCCTGATTTTGCTGTTCCGATTTTAGAACAGTTAATCAAAGACGGATACAACGTTGTTGGTGTCGTGACACAACCGGACAAGCCGAAAGGACGAAAACAACAATTAACCCCACCGCCAGTCAAAGTGACTGCACAGTCGTACAACATTCCGGTATTGCAGCCGACAAAAATTCGTGAAAAAGATCAATATGAACAAGTGCTCGCCTTACAACCAGATATGATCATCACTGCTGCATTTGGACAAATTTTACCGAAACCGCTCCTTGAAGCGCCAAAGTATGGGTGCATTAACGTGCACGCCTCGCTTTTGCCAGAATTGCGCGGAGGGGCCCCTATTCATTACGCCATTTTGCAAGGAAAAGAAAAAACAGGCATTACAATCATGTACATGGTTGAAAAACTCGATGCAGGAGACATATTAACACAAGTGGAAGTGCCGATTGATGAACGCGATACAGTCGGGACGTTGCACGACAAACTTAGCGAAGCAGGGGCGAAACTACTTTCTGAAACGCTTCCGAAACTGCTTCGTGGCGACATTACACCGATAAAGCAAGATGATGAACAAGCGACGTTTGCATACAACATTAAACCAGAACAAGAACGAATCGATTGGACAAAAGCGGGCGAAGACATTTATAACCATATTCGCGGTATGAATCCGTGGCCTGTCGCTTATACGATGCATGGCGATGAACGTTGGAAAATTTGGTGGGGAGAAAAAGTACAAGCATCTTCCCAAGCGAAGCCAGGCACCATTGTTGCCGTTGAACGCGATGGCATTGTCGTTGCAACCGGCAACGAAACAGCGATTAAAATCACTGAATTGCAACCAGCAGGAAAACGGAAAATGAGCGCTACTGACTTTTTACGCGGTGCAACGATTGAAATCGGGACAGTATTAGGAGGAACGAATGAGTAAAAAAAACGTCCGAAACTTAGCGTTAGATGTGTTAATCGATATTGAAAAAAAACGAGCATATAGCAATTTATCATTACATCATGTGATCGAAACAAACGAATTATCCGCCCAAGATGTTGCGCTTTTAACAGAATTAGTATACGGCACGATCCAACGACGCGATACGCTTGACTACTATTTACAGCCGTTTATAAAAGGAAAAATTGAGCTATGGGTGCGCCTATTGCTTCGTCTGTCGCTTTATCAAATGGTATTTTTAGACCGGATTCCTGATCGCGCAGTATTATTTGAAGCGGTAGAAATAGCAAAACGTCGTGGGCATCGCGGCATCGCCTCGCTCGTAAACGGTGTATTGCGCTCCATCCAGCGCGAAGGATTGCGCTCATTTGATGAAATAAAAGACGACTTCGAACGTCTAGCCGTTGCGACAAGTCATCCGCTTTGGCTCGTGCGTCGATGGGTCGAACAATTCGGATGGGATGAGACGAAACGAATGTGCGAAGCGAACAACTTGCCACCAGAACAAACAGCAAGGGTAAACGCGATGCGTGTAACGGTTGACGAAGCGATCGCCCGCTTAAAAGAAGAAGGGATTGAAGCCGTTTCTTCTTCTGTCGTGCCGATTGGAATAAAAATGGTCAAGGGCAATGCAGCGAAAACGAGCGTGTTTCAAGAAGGGCTTGTGACGATTCAAGACGAAAGCTCGATGCTTGTTGCTTACGCCCTTTCTCCAACCGAAACAGACGTCGTGTTAGATTGTTGCGCGGCACCGGGCGGAAAGACGACGCATATGGCTGAACGAATGAACAATAAAGGCCGCGTCGTTGCGCTAGATATTCATGATCATAAAGTAAAACTGATTGAGCAGCAGGCAAAGCGTCTAGGCTTGTCGAATATTGAAGCGAAACAACTCGATAGCCGTCAAGCGCATACGCAATTTGCTCCTGAAACGTTTGATCGCATATTAGTCGATGCCCCGTGTTCAGGGCTTGGCGTCATTCGGCGGAAGCCGGAAATTAAATATGCGAAAAACGAAAACGATATGGCGCAACTTGCTGCTATTCAACGAAATATTTTGCGGGCGGTCGCTCCGCTTTTAAAACGCGGTGGAACGCTCGTATATAGCACATGTACGGTCGATCGGGAAGAAAACGAACAAGTCATCGCTGCATTTTTAGACGAACATCCACAATATGAGCTCGATGAAACGCTTGCTTCGCGCTTGCCATCATCGGTGGCGCCATATGTACGTCACGGCATGTTGCAATTGCTTCCACATCACGTATATAGCGACGGATTTTTTATCGCAACATTGAAAAAGAAAGGTGAAATGATATGAAACCATCCATTTACTCGCTGCGTTTAGAAGACTTGCAAAGTTGGGTGGAACAGCAAGGGGAAAAGCCGTTTCGCGCCACACAAATTTTTGAATGGTTATATAAAAAACGAGTGACGTCATTTGAAGAGATGACAAATATTCCAAAAGCGTTGCGCGAGCGGCTACATGAACAGTTTGTCATCACGACATTAAAAACGCTCGTACAACAAACGTCAAAAGACGGAACGATGAAGTTTTTATTTGAACTTCATGACGGCTATTCGATTGAAACGGTGCTTATGCGTCATGACTACGGTAATTCGATTTGTGTGACGACACAAGTCGGCTGCCGAATCGGCTGTACGTTTTGTGCTTCGACATTAGGTGGCTTAAAGCGCAATTTACAAGCAGGTGAAATTGTTGCGCAAGTCGTTAAAGTACAAAAAGCGCTCGATGAAACGAACGAACGAGTGAGCAGCATCGTCGTTATGGGAATTGGGGAACCGTTTGATAACTATGATGAGCTCATCAAGTTTTTAAAAATCGTAAACCATCCGAAAGGGTTGCATATTGGCGCGCGTCACATTACTGTATCAACAAGCGGCATCATTCCGAAAATTTATCAATTTGCTGATGAAAATATGCAAATTAACTTCGCCATTTCGCTTCATGCGCCAAATACGGAATTGCGCTCGAAGTTGATGCCGATTAACCGCGCTTATAAATTGCCAGAGTTGATGGAAGCTGTGCGCTATTACATTGAAAAAACAGGGCGGCGCGTGACTTTTGAATACGGCTTATTTGGCGGTGTGAACGATCAAATTGAACATGCCGAAGAGCTTGCTGCGCTTATTAAAGGATTAAAATGTCATGTCAACTTAATCCCGGTGAACTACGTGCCTGAACGCAACTACGTGCGCACGCCGCGCGAGCAAATTTTTGCGTTTGAGAAAACGTTGAAAAAACATGGCATTAACGTAACGATTCGCCGTGAACAAGGGCACGATATTGATGCGGCATGCGGTCAGCTACGTGCGAAGGAGCGGAAAGAAGAAACGAAAGCGTAACGATGTGGACACACAGATCGAAGTAAGGAAGTGATACGTATATGAAGGCGGTATTTCAAACGGATGTCGGGAAAATCAGGTCACATAACGAAGATAACGGTGGCGTTTTTATGAATCAAACAGGCGATTATTTAGCCGTTGTCGCTGATGGGATGGGCGGTCATCTTGCTGGTGATGTGGCAAGCGAAATGACGATGACGCAGCTAAAACAGTTTTGGGAAGAGACGGAAGAAATGACGTCCCCACAACAAGCGGAGACGTGGTTAAAAGAACATATTATGAAAGTGAACGAATCGCTTTTTCAACACTCTCAAACGAACGATCATTGTCAAGGGATGGGCACGACGATCGTTGCCGCCATTTGTACAAAACAGTTTGCTACGATCGGGCACATCGGTGATAGTCGTTGTTATTTACTAAACGCAAACGGATTTCAACAAATGACAGAAGACCATTCTCTTGTGAACGAATTAGTGAAAAGCGGGCAACTATCAAAAGAAGATGCGGAATATCATCCGCGCAAACATGTGCTATTGCGCGCGCTCGGAACAGAGCAAGTCATTGAACTCGATGTGAAAACGGTCGCTGTCGATGAAGGAGATATGTTATTGCTTTGCTCTGACGGCCTTTCGAATAAAGTGTCTGAACAGACGATGGTAGACGTATTAACGTCGGATCGCTCGCTTGAAGAAAAAGCGCAAGCGTTAATTGATGTTGCAAATGAGCACGGTGGGGAAGATAACATTACGTTAGCGATCGTACAATTTTTAGATGTGAGTGAAAGTAGGTGATCGCTCGTGCTCATCGGCAAACGATTAAACGGTCGCTATAAAATATTACAACTCATTGGCGGCGGCGGAATGGCGAACGTTTATTTGGCGAGGGATATGATTTTAGATCGCGACGTTGCCGTAAAAGTGTTGCGTTTAGATTTTGTAAACGATGAATTATTTATTAAACGGTTTCGACGTGAAGCACAAGCCGCGACAAGTTTAAACCATGAAAATATTGTTACCATTTACGATGTTGGAGAAGACGACGGCATTTACTACATGGTCATGGAATATGTGCGTGGCTGCACGTTAAAACAATACATTCAACAACGTGCTCCGCTTCCTGTTCAAGAAGCGTTGCGCATGATGGATGAATTAACAGGGGCGATTGCTCATGCTCATCAAAATGGAGTCATTCATCGCGACATTAAGCCACAAAACATTTTAGTCGCAGAAGACGGAACGATTAAAATTACCGATTTCGGTATAGCTGTCGCGTTAAGCTCGACAACGATTACGCAAACGAATTCAGTTTTAGGATCGGTTCATTATTTATCGCCTGAACAAGCAAAAGGCGGAATGGCGACAGAAAAATCGGATATTTATTCGCTCGGTATCGTCATGTTTGAATTATTAACGGGACAATTGCCGTTTTCCGGTGAATCTGCCGTAGCAATTGTGTTAAAACATTTGCAAACAGAAACGCCGTCTGTACGACGATGGAACCCAAACATTCCACAAAGCGTAGAAAATATTGTGTTAAAAGCGACAGCAAAAAATCCGTTGCATCGTTACAATAGCGCATTAGATATGCAAAAACATATTCGCACCGCTCTGTCGCCTGAACGCATCAACGAACAAAAATTTACGTTGCCAACCGAAGATGACGACGAAGAAACGAAAATCATTCCTATTGTGAAGCCGACCGCTTCTTCACCGTCAGAAAAGAAAGAGGACGTGCCTCCTCCGAAAGAAAAGCGATCAAAAAAATGGCTCATTTTATGGGCGGCATTTCTTTTCTTGCTCGTCGGCGCTGGAGTGAGTGCGGTGACGTGGATTCCTGATTTATTTTTCCCAAAAGATGTGACGGTGCCTGATGTGACGAACAAAAATTACGATGATGCCGTGACGGAATTAACGTCGTTAGGCTTAAAAATTAAAAAGACGGTCGAAGAAGAACATGATGACATCGCAGAAGGATTTGTCATTCGTACGAATCCGCAAGCTGGAAAAGTCGTCAAAGCCGGTACAGCAGTGACGATTTATAAAAGTATAGGGAAGAAAAAAGTAGCGTTTCAAAATTATGTTGGTGAGCCAATTGATGACGTTGAGCGACAATTGCGATCCGAAAACTATTTGCTCATCGACAAAAAAGAAGTATATAGCGACGAACCGGCAGGTACGATTATTGAACAATTCCCGCTTCCAGGCGAAAAAGTTGTGCCAGAAGAAACAGAAGTGCGTTTGACCGTCAGCCTTGGACCAGAAAAAATTATTTTAAAAGATTTAACAGGATACACGGAAAAAAGTGTGCGCGATTATGCTGCAGACCAACAGCTGTACGTCATCGTGAAACAGCAATATTCGGATACGGTCGAAAAAGGGCTCGTCATTTCTCAAACACCACAAGCGAACGCGAGATTAGAAAAAGGGGCAACCGTTACGGTCGTCATTTCTCTCGGAAAAGAACCGGTATTGACAAAGAAAGTGATCCAACAGATTGACATTCCGTATGAACCGCCTGTTGATGTAAACGAACCTGTCATGGCAGAATTATATATAGAAGATGAAAACCATTCATTTGAGCAACCGTACAAACGTTATCGTCTAACAAATGATGTGAAAGAGCGTGTAGAATTTGTTATTCAACAAGGAAAACAAGGGCGTTATCGCGTCGTCGTGAACGGCAAGATGGTGTATGAGGGCATCGTTTCATATCCAACTACACCTTAAAAGGAGGGAAGTCATGGCGGAAGGAAAAATTATTAAAGCGTTAAGCGGCTTTTATTACGTGTTAAGTGAAGGGCGAGTGTATCAATGTCGTGGTCGTGGGGTGTTTCGCAAGCGGAACGTGACGCCGCTTGTCGGCGACTACGTTTCCTTTCAGGCGGAAAATGAACGAGAAGGGTACATATTAGACGTATTTGAGCGGAAAAATGAACTTGTTCGCCCGCCGATTGCAAATATCGACCAAGCGATTTTAGTGTTTTCAGCGGTAGAGCCAGATTTTAGCCCGGCATTGCTCGACCGCTTTCTCGTCTTAATTGAAGCAAAGCACATTCGCCCAATTATTGTTGTAAGTAAAATGGATTTAGTAGACGATGAAACAAAGCCACGCATCGAACAATATATTCGCGATTATCGTCAAATCGGATATGATGTGTTAGAAGTGTCGACGAAAACGCGTGCAGGGGTTGAATCATTACTCCCTTACTTCGAAGGAAACGTATCCGTATTTGCAGGACAGTCAGGTGTCGGAAAATCGTCTTTATTAAATGCGTTACGTCCTGACTTGCAGTTAAAAACGGGCGACATTTCTCACCATCTCGGACGAGGAAAACATACGACAAGACATGTCGAATTAATTGAAATCGGAGGCGGTTTCGTTGCGGATACGCCGGGATTTAGCGCATTAGAATTTAACGGAATCGAACTAGAGCAATTGCCGCTTTGTTTTCCTGAGTTTGTTGCTAGGAGCGGCGATTGTAAATTCCGCGGTTGTACGCATACAGCGGAGCCGAAATGCGCGGTGAAAGAGGCGTTAGCATCCGGAGACATTCCTTCTTACCGTTACGAACATTACGTAAGCTTTATCGAGGAAATCAAAGAACGAAAGCCGAGGTATTGAACATGATTAAAATTGCGCCATCGATTTTATCTGCGAACTTCGCTAAACTTGGCGAAGAAATTGTAGACGTAGAACGGGGAGGAGCGGATTACATTCATGTCGATGTGATGGATGGTCATTTCGTTCCGAACATTACTATCGGACCACTAATCGTGGAAGCCATTCGTCCGGTGACGACACTTCCGCTTGACGTTCATTTAATGATTGAACAACCTGATCGCTATATTCCGACGTTTGCGAAAGCAGGAGCAGATTATTTAACGGTGCATGTCGAAGCTTGCCCACATTTACATCGCACGATTCATTTAATTAAAGAACACGGTGTGAAAGCAGGAGTAGCGCTAAACCCGCATACGCCGATAGCGATGATTGAACACATCATAGAAGATATTGACTTAGTTTTATTTATGACGGTCAATCCAGGCTTTGGCGGACAATCGTTTATTCCAGCTGTGCTGCCAAAAATTCGTGCGTTTTCGACACTCGTTCGCGAACGAGGGCTTTCTGTGGAAATTGAAGTAGACGGTGGCATTCACGCTGAAACGGCAAAGCGTTGTGTGCAAGCCGGTGCGAACGTTCTCGTTGCAGGATCAGCCATTTATAATCAAGCTGATCGCGCTCAAGCGATTCGCGCCATTCGTGAGGGTGTGTCATCTTGACACATCCTTCTTTTATAAAGGGGGGATATCGGTTGATTATTCATATTGTTGCAGGTGGTCCGATTCATTTTTTACCTCATTTACAGGCATATGATGGAGATGATGTATATTGGGTAGGGGTAGATCGGGGGGTTCTCGCATTGCTTCATGCCGGCATCATACCAAAACGAGCGTTCGGAGATTTTGATTCCATCAGCGAACAAGAGCTACAACAATTAAAAATGAAATTACCGCACATCGATATATGGCCAGCGGAAAAAGATCAAACCGATACAGACATTGCACTTGAATGGGCGCTTGAACAACAAGCGACAAACATTCGTTTGTTTGGAGCGACAGGCGGACGACTTGATCATTTATTCGGAAACGTTCAGCTTTTGTTTAAAGGAAAAGATGGACAAATTGAGTTAATCGATCGCCAAAATGTCGTAACGCTGTATCGCAGCGGGGAGCATATCGTTGAAAAGCGAGACGAATACACGTATATTTCATTTATTCCTTTGACCCCGATTCGCGCCTTAACGCTTCGCGGATTTAAATATCCGCTCGATGCATGCGATGTGCCGCTCGGATCAACATTATGCGTAAGCAATGAACTCATCCATCATTTTGGTACTTTTTCATTCACTGAAGGCATATTAATGATGATAAGAAGCAAGGATGAAAAATAAACGCTTCGAGGTACGATTTGTGCGGAGATGAATATATTAGTGGAAGAATGTGCACAGTAGGGGAGGGAATGATCGTGAAATTTTATACGATTAAGTTGCCGAAGTTTTTAGGTGGAATTGTTCGGGCGATGTTAAATTCGTTTAAAAAAGGATAAAAGCACCAAATGATTGGTGCTTTTTTCTATTACACACGTTCTACTTTTCCGGATTTTAATGCGCGAGCAGAAACCCAAACGCGCTTTGGCTTTCCGTCAACTAAAATGCGAACTTTTTGAAGGTTTGCTTTCCATGTACGGCGGCTCGCATTCATTGCATGAGAACGAGCGTTTCCGAAAGATTTTTTCTTACCAGTCACAAAGCATTTTGCCATTTTGTTTCCCTCCTCACTTGCCAAACTACGTGCTCAAAACACTACTATAATTTATCATACATAAAAACGGATTGCAATACTTCTGACATACTCTTTCAAGAAAATAACCTTGACATCTGTTTTCTGTTTCGGGTAAATATACTATGGGTAGAAGCTTTTAAAAATAAGCTGAGTATAGTACAATGGCGTTAGCTACCTAATCAGAAAGGGGACTTGAGCGATGTCCATTGAATTACAAACAAAATACGGTCGTGTTGAAATTAGTAACGATGTCATTGCAGCGATTGCTGGGGGAGCGGCAGTCGATTGCTATGGGATTGTCGGCATGGCATCAAAAAATCAATTAAAAGACGGCATTGCTGAAATTTTACGCCGTGAAAATTTTGCCAAAGGAATTGTTGTCCGTCAAGAAAACGACGAAGTGCACATCGATTTATACGTTATCGTTAGCTACGGTACGAAAATTTCTGAAGTTGCACATAACGTACAAACGAAAGTGAAGTATACGTTAGATCAAACGTTAGGTTTATCTGTTCAGTCAATCAACATCTATGTTCAAGGGGTTCGTGTGACGAATCCGTAGTGAGGAGGAACAAGTCTGTGGTCATGACAACATTAGATGGGAAACGCTTTGCACAAATGGTATTGCAAGGCGCGACACATTTAGCGAACAATGCAAAAACAGTAGACGCATTAAACGTCTTTCCCGTTCCAGATGGCGATACAGGGACAAACATGAACTTGTCGATGACTTCTGGGGCGAAAGAAGTGAAAAACCACGTATCGGACCATATTGGAAAAGTGGCGAGCGCATTAGCCAAAGGATTATTAATGGGTGCTCGCGGAAACTCAGGCGTTATTTTATCGCAACTATTCCGCGGATTTGCGAAAGCGGTTGAACAAAAAAGCGAAATCAATAGCAAAGAGTTTGCTGCAGCGCTTGAAGCGGGCGTGCAAACGGCGTATAAAGCGGTAATGAAGCCGGTTGAAGGAACGATTTTAACCGTTGCGAAAGATGCGGCGAAACGCGCTGTTACCGTTGCGAAAAAAGAAACGGACATCGTCACCGTCATGACGGAAGTGTTAAAAGAGGCAAAAGCGTCGTTAAAGCGCACGCCAGACTTACTTCCTGTATTAAAAGAAGTAGGCGTCGTTGACAGCGGTGGACAAGGTCTCGTGTTCGTATACGAAGGCTTTTTAGCGGCATTAAAAGGGGAAACGATTGCGGAATCAGAAACGTTGTCGATGGAACAACTCGTCCGCACCGAACATCACCGCAATGTACAAAGCCATTTGAGCGCAGATGACATTGAATTTGGATATTGTACGGAATTTATGGTGAAATTTGAGCAAGAAAAAGTAGCCAAACATCCGTTTCAAGAAGAAACGTTTCGCCAAGATTTGAGCCGCTTCGGCGATTCGCTTCTTGTGATTGCGGACGATGAATTAGTGAAAGTGCACATTCATGCAGAACAGCCAGGAGAAGTGCTCACATATGCGCAACGTTACGGAAGTTTAATTAACATTAAAATCGAAAACATGCGCGAACAACATGCGAATATTGTCCACGAAAATGTGCCGCAACCGAAAAAGCAAGAACGTCTCCCGTACGGTATCGTTACGGTAGCGATGGGGGATGGCATTGCTGAATTGTTTAAAAGCATCGGCGCTCATGCGGTCATCGAAGGTGGACAAACGATGAATCCGAGCACAGAAGACATCGTCAAGGCGATTGAAGAAGTGAATGCGGAAACGGTATTTGTTTTGCCAAATAATAAAAATATTATTTTAGCAGCTCAACAAGCCGCTTCGGTCGCTTCATGTGATGTTGTCGTCATTCCGTCAAAAACGGTGCCGCAAGGAATGACTGCATTGCTTTCATTTAATCCTTCTGCGACAAAAGAAGAAAACGAAGAAGCGATGACAGAGGCGCTTCATCGTGTAAAAACAGGACAAGTGACGTTTGCTGTCCGCGATACAAATATTGACGGTGTTGAAATTACGAAAGACGATTATATGGGCATTGCGGATGGGAAAATTGTCGTCTCTCACAAAGAGCTCATGCATGTCGTTGAAACGTTACTTTCCCATATCATTAGCGAAGAAGATGAAATCGTCACCATTCTTTCTGGTGAAGATGCGACGGATGAACAAACCGCACATGTCGTTCAATGGATTGAAAAGCAATTCCCGGACGTTGAAGTAGAAACACATCACGGCGGACAACCGTTATATCCGTTTATTTTTGCGATTGAATAAAGCGTATTGTTGTAATTCACATACGATAAAGAAGGGGAACGTTCCCCTTCTTTTTCATGAAGATGACAAGGGGGAGAACAAAGCGTGAAATATCGGAGTGTATTTGACATCATTGGCCCGATTATGATTGGCCCGTCGAGTTCGCATACAGCTGGGGCGGTGCGCATTGGCAAAGTCGCGCGCAACTTATTCGGAAGAAAGCCAGCATGGGCGGACATTTTCTTTTACGGTTCATTCGCTGAGACGTACAAAGGACACGGAACAGATGTCGCCATCGTCGGCGGGTTATTAAACTTTGATACGTTTGATGAACGAATGAAAACATCGTTACACATCGCCAAACAAGAAGGGATCCGCATTACGTTTCATGAAGAAGAAGCGATTCCGCCTCATCCAAATACGGCAAAAATTCGCATCGGCGATGAAAAAGGGGAGCTCGAGCTTGTCGGCATTTCTATTGGCGGTGGAAAAATTGAAATCATCGAGCTGAACGGCTTTGAGCTTAAGCTTTCTGGCCATCACCCTGCACTTTTAATTATGCATAACGATCGTTACGGGGCGATTGCAGGCGTTGCGAACGTATTAGCGAAATACGCCATCAATATCGGCCATATGGAAGTATCGCGGAAAGAAAAAGGAAAACAAGCGCTTATGACAATTGAAGTAGATCAAAATATTGATGATGCGATTGTGGAGCAATTAAAAACGTTGCCACATATTATTGACGTAACAAAAATTGTGGAGTAAAGCGGCGCAAAGGGGAGACAACGATGTTTCGAAATGTAGCAGAACTTGTGGAACGAGCAGAACGCGAACAAATAAAAATTGCAGAAGTGATGATTCGTCAAGAAATGGAAGTGACCGAGCGTAGCCGAGAGGATATTGTGGCGCAAATGGAGAAAAACTTACAAGTGATGGAACAAGCCGTTATGCGCGGATTAGCGGGCGTTCGCTCTCATTCTGGGTTAACAGGTGGCGATGCGACACGCTTACAACAATATATTGCGCGTGGGCAATTTTTATCAGGGGAAACGATTTTAGATGCCGTCAGCAAGGCGATGGCAACGAACGAAGTGAACGCGGCGATGGGGATGATTTGCGCGACACCAACAGCAGGATCAGCTGGTGTCGTCCCAGGCACATTATTTGCGGTGAAAGAAAAACTGCAACCGACGCGCGAACAAATGGTTGAATTTTTATTTACAGCTGGCGCATTCGGGTTTGTAGTCGCAAACAATGCCTCCATTTCTGGTGCGGCAGGCGGTTGCCAAGCAGAAGTTGGATCAGCGGCAGGCATGGCAGCAGCAGCGCTCGTCGAGATGGCTGGTGGCACGCCGAGACAAGCGGCGGAGGCGATGGCTATCGCTTTAAAAAATATGCTCGGACTCGTCTGTGATCCGGTCGCAGGTTTAGTTGAGGTACCGTGTGTAAAACGAAACGCGATCGGAGCGGCCAATGCGATGATTGCTGCCGATATGGCGCTTGCTGGCATACAAAGCCGCATTCCGTGCGATGAGGTCATTGAAGCGATGTTTCGCATCGGTCAAACAATGCCGATTGCATTAAAAGAAACAGCACAAGGAGGGTTAGCGGCCACGCCGACTGCGCGCAAATTAGAAGCGCGCATTTTCGGTAAGCCGAATGAGAAACGTGAGTGACGTATTACCACAACCAGTCACAGCGATTAAAGGAATTGGAGAAGAAACAGCCATAGCGCTTCATGACATGGGAATTGATACGATTGAACAACTGTTGTATCACTTCCCTTTTCGTTATGAAGATTATCGCATATGTGCATTAGAAGAAGCAAAGCATGATGAAAAAATAACGATTGTCGGCAAAGTGTACAGCGAGCCTACCGTTACGTATTATCAACGCAAAAAGTCGCGATTAACGTTTCGTGTGCTTGTGGATCGTTTTTTAGTGACGGCTATTTGCTTTAACCAACCTTATTTAAAAAAGAAACTAGCTTTGCACGAAACGGTGACGATGACAGGAAAGTGGGATAAACATCGTCAAACAATTACGGTGCAACAGCTTCATATCGGTGAAATAAAACAAAAAAAGGAAATTGAACCGGTCTATTCGACGCGAGGAGACTTAACGGTGAAAGGGATGCGCCGTTTTATAGCGCTCGCGTTACAACAATACGGCGATGCGATTGTCGACCCGTTGCCTTGCGAATTGTTGCAAACATATCGGCTCGTATCGAAACGTGACGCGATACGAGCGATTCATATGCCGCTTTCGCATGAGCAGCTGAAACAAGCGCGACGGCGGCTCGTTTATGAAGAATTTTTACTTTTTCAATTAAAAATGCAAGCGTTAAAAAAATATCGCCGTGAACAGTCACCGGGCATTGCACATCGCTTTTCAGATGAACAGCTTCAAACGTTTATTCAGTCGCTTCCATTTCCGCTCACGAACGCACAACAGCGGGTTGTCCGTGAAATTGTTCAAGATTTAAAGTCGCCATATCGGATGAATCGGCTATTACAAGGTGATGTCGGGTCAGGAAAAACCGTCGTTGCGGCTATTGTATTGTATGCAGTATATGTTTCCGGATATCAAGGGGCATTAATGGTGCCGACCGAAATTTTAGCCGAACAGCACGCCGAATCGCTCCGTGCGCTCCTTGAACCGATGGGCATTCGCGTCGAGCTATTGACGAGTTCTGTGAAAGGAAAAAGGCGAAAACAGTTACTTGAACAATTGGCAGCGGGAGACGTTCATGTTGTTGTTGGGACACATG
Organism: Anoxybacillus sp. MB8; assembly: GCF_011006755.1. NCBI lineage: Bacteria > Bacillati > Bacillota > Bacilli > Caryophanales > Anoxybacillaceae > Anoxybacillus > Anoxybacillus sp. MB8. The sequence continues at coordinate 56,595 of NZ_RXXX01000008.1, read as the reverse complement.
CGCTCATTCAAGATGACATCAATTTTGCTCAGCTTGGAGTAGTCATTACAGACGAGCAACATCGTTTCGGTGTCGAACAACGGCGCATTTTACGTGAAAAAGGGCAATCGCCCGATGTGTTGTTTATGACGGCAACACCGATTCCGCGCACTCTTGCGATTACTGCGTTTGGAGAAATGGACGTTTCCGTCATTGATGAGATGCCGAAAGGAAGAAAAAAAATCGAAACGTATTGGGTCAAGCACGACATGCTTGAGCGCGTCTTTCAGTTTATCGCCAAACAAGTTGAGGCAGGACATCAAGCATACGTGATTTGTCCGCTCATTGAAGAGTCGGAAAAGCTTGATGTTCAAAACGCAATCGACGTTCATGCGATGTTAACGCACTATTATAAAGGGCGGTATCGCATCGGATTGATGCACGGCCGTTTATCTTCAGAAGAAAAAGAAGAAGTGATGCGTGCATTTAGTGTAAATGATATTCATATTTTAGTATCTACAACTGTTGTGGAAGTTGGGGTAAACGTCCCGAACGCGACGGTCATGGTCATTTACGATGCTGATCGATTCGGCCTTGCCCAGCTCCATCAGTTGCGCGGGCGAGTGGGGCGCGGACAAGCTCAATCGTATTGTATTTTAGTTGCCGATCCAAAGTCGGAAACGGGAAAAGAGCGCATGCGCATTATGACGGAAACGAACGACGGATTTGTGTTGTCTGAAAAAGATTTAGAACTGCGCGGGCCGGGCGACTTTTTTGGCACGAAACAAAGCGGCATGCCTGAGTTTCGTCTCGGCGATCTCGTCCACGACTATCGCATTTTAGAAGTGGCACGACAAGATGCAGCCCGCCTCATCGATTCCCCTGCCTTTTGGCGGGAAGAAAAATACGCTCTTCTTCGTGAACATTTACAGCAATCAGGCATTTTAAGCGGTGAAAAATTAGATTAAAAGTGGTTGAAATGTCATCTTGGGTGTTATATACTACTATTAGTACCTAGTAATAATTCGGATGGTGGATCGAAAATGAGAAGAAATAAACGAGAACGGCAACGATTACTGCAAGCAACGATCGAAGAAAATCCATTTATTACAGACGAACAGCTTGCCGAAAAATTTTCAGTCAGCATTCAAACGATCCGCCTCGATCGCCTAGAACTGTCGATTCCGGAGTTGCGCGAGCGCATTAAACATGTAGCTGAGCGCACATTTGCTGACGAAGTAAAGTCGTTGCCTATTGAAGAAGTGATCGGAGAAATCATTGATATACAGTTAGATGAAAGTGCCATTTCAATTTTTGATGTAAAAAAAGAACATGTATTTCAACGAAATCAAATTGCGCGAGGACATCATTTATTCGCACAAGCCAATTCGCTTGCGGTAGCGGTCATTAACGATGAATTAGCTTTAACGGCAAAAGCACACATTCGTTTTATGCGTCCCGTCAAAGAAGGAGAACGGGTCGTCGCGAAAGCGAAAGTAACAAACTTAAATGAAAATGGGCGCACAGTCGTTGAAGTGAATAGCTACGTTGGTCAAGAGCTTGTCTTTCAAGGAGAATTTCACATGTATCGTTCAAATGTTGTCAAAAAGGATGGAGAAGAAAAATGAAAATCGCAATCGATGCCATGGGAGGCGATCACGCACCAAAAGAAGTCGTGATCGGTGCACAAAAGGCGATTGAGCATTTTCACGATATTGAAATTACGCTTGTCGGGAATGAGACGCTCATTCGCCCATACATCACAAACGATGAACGACTATCGATCATTCATACGGAACAAGTAATTGAAGCAACAGATGAACCCGTTCGTGCCGTTCGCCGTAAAAAAGAGGCGTCCATGGTATTAATGGCCAATGAAGTGAGCGAAGGGCGCGCTCATGCGTGCATTTCGGCAGGCAATACAGGAGCTTTAATGGCAGCAGGGCTGTTTATCGTCGGCCGCATAGACGGCATTGATCGTCCTGCCTTAGCTCCGACGTTGCCAACGATTGGTGGAAAAGGATTTGTGTTGTTAGACGTTGGCGCAAACGTTGATGCCCGCCCAGAACATATAATGCAATATGCGTTGATGGGTGCAGCATATGCAGAAAAAGTGCGCGGTGTTGCTCGCCCGCGCGTCGGCTTATTAAACGTAGGAACAGAAGATCAAAAAGGAAATGAATTAGCAAAAAAAGCGTTTCAACTGATCCAAGAGACCCCGCTAAACTTTATCGGCAACGTGGAAGCGCGCGATTTATTAGAAGGAGTAGCTGACGTCGTCGTCACTGACGGATTTACCGGCAACGTGGCGTTAAAAACAATCGAAGGAACGGCGATCGCTGTTTTTTCGATGTTAAAATCGGCGCTGACAAGCGGAGTAGTAAGTAAAATAGCGGCGCTTGCTTTAAAGCCGCAGCTCATGCAATTGAAGAAAAAGATGGATTACGCTGAATACGGTGGGGCAGCGCTGTTCGGTTTACGTGCACCTGTCATTAAAGCGCACGGTTCATCGGACGCCCACGCTATTTTTCATGCCGTACGCCAAGCGCGTGATATGGTCGCCAACGAAGTCGTACAAACGGTGAAACAATCGATCGCGGAAATTACAAAATAAGAGGTGCTATGATGGGGAAAATCGCATTTATTTTTCCAGGACAAGGTTCACAAACAGTCGGGATGGGAAAAGAATGGGCGGAAAAAGATGAGAAGGTAGCATCGATTTTTCGCCAAGCAGATGAACGATTGCAAATGTCTTTGTCACAACTTATTTTTGAAGGACCACAAGACGTATTAACAAAAACAGAAAACGCTCAGCCAGCATTGCTCACGACAAGCATCGCATTTTTACAAAAAGTAAAAGAAGCGGGTATTCATCCGCATTATGTAGCAGGACATAGCCTCGGAGAATATAGCGCGCTCGTTGCAGCGTCTGTGCTGTCGTTTTCTGATGCGGTATATGCGGTGCGGAAGCGCGGGGAATTAATGGAAAAAGCCGTTCCAGCACGACAAGGAACGATGGCGGCGGTGCTTGGCATGGATGAGACGACGTTACAGCAAGTCGTTGATGAAGTGACGACACAATCATCGCCTGTTCAATTAGCCAACTTAAACTGCCCGGGACAAATTGTCATTTCCGGAGCAAAAGAAGCGGTTGAGCGAGCGTCACAACTTGCAAAAGAAAAAGGGGCAAAACGAGTCATTCCACTTGAAGTAAGCGGACCGTTTCACTCCATTTTAATGAAGCCAGCGGCAGAGCAGTTTTCATCTGTGCTTGACACATTGTCGTTTCAAGAAAGTGCTGTGCCGATCATTTCAAACGTGACAGCTGAGCCGATGACAAATGCAACGGAAATAAAACAACGTCTTGTTGAACAATTGTATTCACCCGTTCGTTGGGAGCAATCGATTCAAACGATGATCGATCTTGGTGTACATACGTTCATCGAAATCGGTCCTGGAAAAGTATTAAGCGGTCTAGTGAAAAAAATAAACCGTCATGTCAACGTCTATTCGATTTTTGATGAAGCTTCGTTTGCAGCGACGGTGACTGCGTTGAAAGGAGAATGAAGATGGAAGGAAAAGTAGCAATTGTGACAGGGGCATCACGTGGAATCGGACGTGAAATTGCTTTACATCTCGCTCGCCTCGGTGCAAAAGTAGCGGTCAATTATGCAGGGAGCGAAGCGAAAGCGAATGAAGTTGTTGCGCAAATTGTGGAACATGGTGGCGAAGCGTTCGCTGTGCAAGCCGATGTGGCAAATGGCGAAGCGGTCGAGCGCATGGTGAAAGAAGTGCTTGAACGCTGGGGGCGCGTTGACATTTTAGTAAACAACGCAGGCATTACGCGCGACAATTTGCTTATGCGCATGAAAGAAGAAGAATGGGATGCAGTCATTAACACAAACTTAAAAGGCGTCTTTTTATGTACGAAAGCTGTCACCCGTCCGATGATGAAACAACGTTACGGAAGAATTGTAAACGTCGCATCGATCGTTGGCGTGAGCGGCAACCCTGGTCAAGCAAACTACGTTGCAGCGAAAGCAGGCGTCATTGGACTGACGAAAACGGCAGCAAAAGAACTCGCGAGCCGAAACATTACGGTGAACGCTGTTGCGCCTGGATTTATTACGACAGATATGACAGACCAATTAAGCGAAGAGGTGCGCCAAGCGATGTTGCAACAAATCCCGCTCGCACGCTTCGGAAATCCAGAAGATATTGCCCATGTCGTCGCGTTTCTTGTTTCAGATGGGGCAAGCTATATGACAGGGCAAACGATTCACGTCGATGGCGGCATGGTCATGTAAAAATTCGTTTTATTTTCTGATATCGTTCTGTTTTTTAACTAAACCGTAAAAATATATGAAAGACTTCAATAAAATGTATTTAAAAACACCACTTCTTTTGTTATTATTTTTACATGTTATTGCATGGCTCTCTGATGAACATGTATATTAAAAGAGAGGGCGAGGTGAACAACCATCATAATGGTGAATCGAGTGGAAAGGCATATGATTTACGCCACTCATCCGTATTATCCGATGCTCGACGAGTATTGTTTTCGGTCAAAAAACTTGTACAACTTCGCCAACTATCAAGTGAGGCAAACGTTTTTTCAACACGGCACGTATCTTTCTTACAACAAGCTAGACAAGCTGCTGAAAACAGAAGGGATGGATACAGACTATCGAGCGATGCCAATGGCTCAATGTGCCCAACAAACGTTAAGGATGTTGCATCAAAATTGGCAATCATTTTTTAAGTCGATGAAAGATTGGACAAAAAACAAAGACAAATATACAGGCAGACCGAAACCGCCCAAATATCTCAAAAAAGACGGACGATATGTACTTGTGCTAACGAATCAATCATGCAAAGTCGTCGATGATCATATAACATTTCCTATCTGTTTTCAAGGGTTTCGGTTAAAGACAAACATGAAAGGGAAGCTACAACAAGTCCGATTCATTCCGAAACACCGCCATATCATCGTCGAAGTCGTTTACAAAATTCCTATTCCAGCGCAAAAACAAGATCACAACAGATACATCGGTATTGATTTAGGATTAGATAACTTCGCAACCATTGTGAACAACGTGGGGAAACAGCCGATCGTCATCAATGGTAAAGGTCTAAAATCCGCCAATCAATACTACAACAAACAAATGAGCCACTACCGCAAAGTAGCGAAACAAATGAATGGACTCGATTGGACAAAACGAATGAGCAAAATGACAGAAAAACGAAACCGCATCGTAGAAAACTTTATGCACCAAGCGAGTGCCTTTGTCATCAAACATGCGCTGTCTTTAGACTGCGATACGATTGTGGTGGGGATGAATAAAGATTGGAAGCGTGAAGTCCATCTCGGAAAGCGTACGAATCAAGCGTTCGTTCACATTCCGTATCAAACGTTTCTTCATCAGTTGCAGTACAAAGCGGTACAGCATGGCATTCGTGTCATCGTGACAGAAGAAAGCTATACATCGAAATGCAGTTTTTTAGACATGGAAGAAATGAAGAAACAAAAGGAATACAAAGGAAAACGAATCAAGCGTGGGCTGTTTCAATCTGAAAACGGAACGCTCATCCACGCAGATGTCAATGGAGCATACAACATCATGAGAAAAGTATTCCCAAAGGCGTTTGCCAATGGGATAGCGGGTGTGGGGTTACACCCAATCCGAGTACATGTCGCTTAAACGACGTGGACGGATAAACAATTTTATTAAAATCTTTCCCATGATTTTATGATTTTGATAAAATTGATAACCTAATGGCTTGAGGGGAGGTGAATAAAATGGCAGACGTATTAGAGCGTGTAACGAAAATCATCGTAGATCGCCTTGGTGTCGAGGAGTCACAAGTGACGCTTGAATCTTCATTCAAAGAAGATTTAGGAGCAGATTCGCTTGATGTCGTTGAGCTTGTTATGGAGTTAGAAGACGAATTTGATATGGAAATTTCAGATGAAGAGGCGGAGAAAATTGTTACTGTCGGTGACGCAGTAAACTACATAAAAAGCCGTCTATCATAATAAGCAAAGTCCCGTTTTGTAAGCGGGGCTTTCTATGCTTTTTACGTTTATAGTTGGGGGTTCATATGCATGTCGAAGCAACGACCGTACGTGAAGTTTAAACAGTTTCAAGAGCAAATTGGCATTTTTTTTCGCGATGAAAAATTGCTCATCCAAGCATTTACCCATTCATCATATGTGAATGAGCATCGAAAGCGGCTACATGAAGATAATGAGCGCCTTGAATTTTTAGGAGATGCCGTCCTTGAATTGACCGTTTCACAATATTTATTTGAACAGTTTCCGCAAATGAGCGAAGGGGAATTAACGAAACTGCGGGCAGCGATCGTTTGCGAACCATCGCTTGTTACGTTCGCTCATGCGCTATCGTTTGGCGATCTCGTTTTGCTCGGCAAAGGAGAAGAGCTAACGGGGGGGCGAATGCGTCCATCATTGTTAGCGGACGTGTTTGAAGCTTTTATTGGAGCGCTTTATTTAGATCAAGGTATAGAGGCAGTCGTACAATTTTTAGGGAAAACGATGTTCCCGAAAATTCGCGAAGGTGCTTTTTCTCATGTGATGGATTACAAAAGTCAACTACAAGAGCTCGTACAACGTGATGGCAGCGGCATTTTAGAATATAAAATTTTACAAGAACGAGGTCCTGCACATAATAAAGAGTTCGTATCGCGCGTATCGTTAAACGGGGAAGAGCTTGGCGTTGGCATTGGTCGCTCGAAAAAAGAGGCAGAACAACGCGCCGCACAAATGGCATTAGCTAAGCTAAAACAATCACAACAAGGCTGATCCGGTGCGAAAGGACAGCCTTGCTTATTGTTACATCTTTTACATGAAGGGGGATATACGTGTTCCTCAAACGATTAGAAGCTATCGGATTTAAATCTTTTGCAGATCGCATTTCAATCGATTTTGTTCCGGGGATGACGGCCATCGTCGGTCCGAACGGAAGCGGAAAAAGCAACATTACAGATGCGATTCGTTGGGTGCTTGGGGAGCAATCGGCGAAGTCGCTTCGCGGGGCAAAAATGGAAGACGTCATTTTTTCAGGAAGCGAATCGCGCAAACCGTTAAACGTGGCTGAAGTAACATTAACGCTTGATAATAGCGATCAATTTTTGCCACTTGAATACGAAGAAGTAAGTGTAACAAGACGTGTGTATCGCTCGGGAGATAGCGAATTTTTTATTAATAAACAGCCGTGTCGTTTAAAAGATATCGTTGATTTATTTATGGATTCAGGCGTTGGTCGCGAAGCGTTTTCGATCATTAGCCAAGGAAAAGTCGAAGAAATTTTAAGCAGTAAACCGGAAGAGCGTCGCATGATTTTTGAAGATGCAGCCGGTGTGTTAAAATATAAAATGAGGAAAAAAAAGGCTGAACACAAGTTAAGCGAAACAGAAGATCATTTACAACGCGTGCAAGATATTTTACATGAGTTAAACCAACAACTAGAACCGTTGAAACAACAAGCGTCCATTGCGAAAGAATATCTCGAGAAAAAAGAACAACTACAAACATACGAAGTCGGGCTCATCGTCTATGAAATTGAACAGCTACATGAAAAATGGGAAGCGTTAAAAGAACAGCTCGCTATACATGAACAAAACGAGATCGAATTAGCAACGACGCTACAAAAAGAAGAAGCGCACATCGCTGAATTGCGCCATGAACTGACGGCGCTCGATGAGTCGATTGACGGCTTACAACAAGTGTTATTGCTTGTGAGCGAAGAGCTAGAAAAAATGGAAGGAAAAAAACAAGTATTAAAAGAGCGAAAAAACAACGCCCATAAGCAACAACACCAAATGGAACAAACGGTGGCCCAACTGGCTGAGCGCGAACGTGTACTGGAAGCGACCATTGCAGAAAAAAAGAAGTTGCTTCAACAGCTTCAAACAAATGTGCAAGCGCTTCAAGCTGAATTAAAAGAAAAAAATAACGTGCTTTCCGCTTACGGTCCGAAAGCAGAGGCTGAAATTGAACGGCTAAAAAGCGAATATATCGATCTCGTTCACGAGCAAGCGACGTTGAAAAATGAACGGACGCACACGGAAGCACAGTTGCAAAAAAACGAAGAGAAACAACGACAGCTGATCGCTGCAAACGACGAGCATATTCGGGCATACGAGCAAATCGTTCAACAATGGGAACAAAAGCAACAGCTTGTTCACCAATTACAGCAGCGCATCGCCGAGCAAGAAGAAGCAGTAAAAACAAAAGAACAACAATTAGCGGTTCAAAAAGAACAATATCGCAAAAAAGAAGCGACGTTATATGAAGCGTACCAATACGTACAAAAAATGAAATCAAAAAAAGAAATGCTTGAAGCGATGCAACAAGAATATGCTGGATTTTTCCAAGGTGTGAAAGAAGTATTAAAAGCAAAAGATCGCCTTCCAGGCATTCATGGGGCTGTCGTTGAACTGATGACGGTGCCGTCTGAGCTAGAGACAGCGATCGAAGTGGCGCTTGGCGGAGCAGCGCAACATATCGTCGTAGAGAACGAACAAAGCGCACGCGAAGCCATTCAGTTTTTAAAGCGACATGCGTACGGACGAGCTACTTTTTTACCGCTCAACGTCATTCAAGGAAAATCGCTTCCTCCATCTGTTCGGGCGGATATGATGAAACATCCCGCTTACGTTGGCGTCGCTTCCGAATTAATTTCGTATGAAGCAACGTACGCGCAAGTGATGACAAACATTCTTGGAACGGTCATTATTACGCGCGACTTAAAAGGAGCGAATGAGCTTGCGCGCCAACTGCAATACCGCTATCGTTTCGTCACGCTTGACGGAGATGTTGTGAATCCTGGTGGAGCGATGACGGGAGGAACGGTAAACAAACAGACGAGTTCATTATTAAGCCGCACACGTGAACTTGAAGAAGTGACAGCAAGTTTTCGCGAAATCGAACGAAAAACGATTGAACTCGAACAGCGCATCCAGCGTGAAAAAGAGACGATTGCCCAAGCCGAACAGCAACGAGAGCATCTTTATGCGGAACTAGAAGCAAACCGTATGGCGCTGCAAGAAGAAAAAAGCGCATGGACGGAACTAGATCTCCGAAAAAAACATATGGATGAGCGACTAGCTGTGTATCGCTATGAACGACAAACGCTTGAGGAGGAAAAACAACAGCTGACCGCTCGACTTCACGATGTCATGCAGCAGCTTAATGAGTTAGAGAAAAACATCGCTCATATTGACGAACAAGTACAGCAATGGACAGAAAAAAAACAGCTCGAACAACAATCAAAAGAACAAATGCAAGAACAGCTGACCGCTTTAAAAGTCGCGCTCGCAGAAAAGCAAGAACATGTAAGAAATGAAGAACAACATGTGCGGCGACTTGTCGAAGAATGGGAAGAAACGAAGCGAACGCGCGCAAAAATGGAAGAAGAGCGGCATCAACTCATTCAGCATATGAACGAGCAAACGGAAGATGAACAACAGCTCGAACGAATATGCAAAGAAAAAACGAAGCAAAAAGAAGAAACGATTCAACTGATCGCTAGCCGCCGTGAACAACGACTACAATACCAAACGAAGCTTGAACAGCTCGAAAAAGAAATAAAAGAGCTGAAACGTCAACATAAACAGTTAACAGATACGTTAAAAGACGAAGAAGTGAAGCTCGCTCGTTTTGATATGGAGTTAGATCACTTGTTAAATCGACTTCGTGAAGAATATAAACTATCGTTTGAAGCGGCGAAAGAAGCGTTCCCACTTCACATCCCAGCGCAAGAAGCGCGGAAAAAAGTAAAGCTCATTCAATTGGCGATTGATGAGCTCGGGACGGTGAACCTTGGCGCGATTGAAGAATATGAACGCGTATTTGAGCGCCATCGCTTTTTAACGGAACAAAAAGAAGATTTACAACGCGCGAAAGATACACTTTATCAAGTGATTGACGAAATGGACGATGAAATGAAACGAAGATTTGCGGTGACGTTTGAACAAATTCGTACGCAATTTGCGCGCGTGTTCGTCGAATTGTTTGGAGGAGGAAAAGCGGATTTAAAGCTGACCGATCCGAACGATTTACTTCATACAGGTGTCGATATTGTCGCACAACCGCCGGGCAAAAAACTGCAACATTTAAGTTTATTATCAGGCGGTGAACGAGCGCTGACTGCCATTGCGCTTTTATTTGCTATTTTAAACGTTCGACCTGTTCCGTTTTGCGTGCTCGATGAAGTGGAAGCCGCACTAGATGAAGCGAACGTGCAACGATATGCGAAATATTTAAAGAAATTTAGCCACGAAACACAATTTATCGTCATTACTCATCGAAAGGGAACGATGGAAGAAGCAGACGTATTGTACGGAGTAACGATGCAACAATCAGGCGTATCGAAACTTGTTTCTGTTCGATTGGAAGAAGCAACTGGAAAGAAAGGATGAGAAACGGTGAGTTTTTTTAAAAAGTTAAAAGAAAAAATTGCAAAACAAGCGGATACAGTAACGGAAAAGTTTAAGCGCGGCTTAGAAAAAACGCGCGACTCTTTTGCGGGAAAAGTGAATGACTTAATCGCCCGCTATCGAAAAGTGGACGAAGAGTTTTTTGAAGAACTAGAGGAAATTTTAATTGCGTCAGACGTTGGTGTAGCAACGGTCATGGATTTTATTGATGAGTTGAAAATGGAAGTGAAGCGCCGCAACATTCAAGACCCGAAAGAAATGTATAGCGTCATTTCCGAAAAACTCATTGATATATATCAAGCGAGCGGCGATGAAACGACAGAACTAAACATTCAGCCAAACGGCTTAACGGTTATTTTATTTGTCGGTGTCAACGGCGTCGGAAAAACGACGACGATCGGAAAGCTCGCATATAAATTAAAAAACGAAGGAAAAAAAGTGATGCTTGCCGCAGGCGATACGTTCCGCGCGGGGGCGATTGAACAGTTAGAAGTATGGGGAGAGCGAGTAGGTGTCGAAGTGATTAAACAGTCAGCAGGCTCCGATCCGGCTGCGGTGATGTATGATGCAATTCAAGCGGCGAAATCGCGCAACGTCGATATTTTGCTGTGCGATACAGCTGGTCGCTTGCAAAATAAAGTGAATTTAATGAAAGAGCTTGAAAAAGTGAAACGCGTCATTGAACGAGAAGTACCTGGTGCACCACATGAAGTGTTGCTCGTGTTAGATGCAACGACGGGACAAAATGCGATGAGCCAAGCGAAAACGTTTAAAGAAGCAACGAACGTGACCGGTATCGTGTTAACGAAGCTTGACGGAACAGCAAAAGGGGGCATCGTGTTAGCAATCCGCCACGAGCTAAACATCCCGGTGAAATTTGTCGGCTTAGGAGAGAAAATGGACGATTTAGAGCCGTTTAACGCAGAACAATTCGTTTACGGATTATTTTCATCGTTTATGGAGCGTGAAGAAGCGCAAGGAGAATAACTTGACAGCATCGGTTAAAACATATACACTAAAGTCATGTAAAGGCGTTTCACTTAACAGGGGGGAGTTTCATGCTAGAAAAAACAACGAGAATGAATTACTTATATGACTTTTACCAATCGTTGTTGACGCCGAAGCAACGGAACTATATGTCCCTTTATTATTTAGACGATTACTCCCTCGGTGAAATTGCCGAAGAGTACGAAGTGAGTCGTCAAGCTGTATACGATAATATTAAACGGACGGAAGCGATGTTAGAAGATTATGAGCAAAAACTATTGCTCTTTCAAAAGTTTCAACAGCGGCAAAAATTATTAGATGTATTAAAGACGCATATTGCCGAACGCTATCCGAACGATGAAGAGCTGATAAAGCTCGTTGCGGAGTTGGAGAAATTAGAGTAGGGGGCGGTAACGATGGCATTTGAAGGATTGGCCGACCGTCTGCAACATGTCATGAATAAAATTCGTGGCAAAGGCAAAGTCACGGAAGCCGATGTAAAAGAAATGATGCGCGAAGTGCGGCTAGCGCTATTAGAAGCTGACGTCAATTTTAAAGTTGTTAAAGACTTTGTGAAAAAAGTAAGCGAGCGAGCTGTCGGACAAGAAGTGTTGAAAAGTTTGACCCCAGGGCAGCAAGTCATTAAAGTCGTCAAAGAAGAATTGACGGAATTAATGGGAGGAGAAAATAGCAAAATTGCTGTCGCAAGCCGCCCGCCAACCGTCGTCATGATGGTCGGTTTGCAAGGGGCAGGGAAAACGACGACAACAGGGAAATTAGCGAACTTACTGCGCAAAAAACATAATCGCAAACCGTTGCTTGTTGCCGGTGACATTTACCGTCCGGCAGCGATCAAACAGCTTGAAACGCTAGGTAAACAATTGAACATCCCTGTGTTTTCGCTCGGTGATCAAGTGAGCCCGGTCGAAATTGCCAAGCAAGCGATCGCAAAAGCGAAAGAAGAACACTACGATTATGTGTTAATCGATACCGCAGGGCGACTGCACATCGACGAAGCGCTGATGGACGAATTAAAACAAATGAAAGAAGTGACGAAACCAGATGAAATTTTCCTCGTCGTCGATGCGATGACAGGACAAGATGCGGTAAACGTCGCACAAAGCTTTAACGAACAGCTTGGCTTAACGGGCGTCATTTTGACGAAGCTCGACGGCGATACGCGCGGTGGAGCGGCGTTGTCCATTAAAGCGGTCACAAACACGCCAATTAAATTCGTCGGTATGGGCGAAAAACTCGATGCGCTTGAACCGTTTCATCCGGAGCGGATGGCATCGCGCATTTTAGGCATGGGCGATGTACTGACGCTCATTGAAAAAGCGCAAGCCGCGGTTGATGAAGAAAAAGCAAAAGAGCTCGAACAAAAAATGCGCACCGCATCATTTACCCTTGACGACTTTTTAGAACAGCTTGGACAAGTGCGCAAACTTGGTCCGCTTGATGAAATTTTAAAAATGTTGCCGGGCGCGAACAAAGTGAAAGGGCTCAACAACTTACAAATTGATGAAAAACAAATTAGCCGCGTAGAAGCGATTATTCGCTCAATGACAAAAGAAGAAAAAATGAACCCAGACATCATTAACTCAAGCCGCAAAAAGCGAATTGCTAAAGGAAGCGGAACGACGGTTCAAGACGTCAACCGCTTGTTGAAACAGTTTGACGAAATGAAAAAAATGATGAAAATGATGACAACTATACCAAAAGGGAAAAAGAAAGGGTTCCGTTTCCCGTTCATGTAAACAAAATGATAGTGTTAAGAAAAAACACTTTACAAACAAAACGTTTATTGCTAATATACTATCTTGTGTGAAATATTTTCGGAGGTGCTACAATTATGGCAGTAAAAATTCGTTTAAAACGTATGGGTGCAAAAAAATCACCATTTTATCGTATCGTTGTTGCAGACTCTCGTTCTCCACGTGACGGTCGTTTCATCGAAACAATCGGCACATACAACCCATTAACAGAGCCTGCAGAAATTAAAATTAACGAAGAGCTTGCGTTAAAATGGTTACAAAACGGTGCGAAACCATCTGATACGGTGCGCAACTTGCTTTCAAAACAAGGAATTTTAGAAAAATTCCACAACTTAAAGTACGGAAAGTAATGTATGAAAACGTTGCTTGAGACGATTGTTCGGTTACTTGTCGATCATCCGGAATGCGTCGTCATTCGCGAAACGGAACAACAACAATCGATCACATATTCGATTGCCCTTCATCACGAAGACGTTGGAAAAGTGATCGGAAAAAACGGACGAATCATTCAAGCGATTCGTACCGTTGTTCAAGCAGCAAACGAGTCGAAGAAGCGAATAGACGTACGCATCGAAGAGTAAGGGAGAGGGAGATACCTCCCCTTTTTTCGTTCAGAAAGGCGGTGCGCCATGAAAATTATTCAAACGGTTGAAGTGAGACAACGATTGACAGAAAAAAGTAAGCAACAGCTTATTCAACAATTGACGGCACAAAAACGACAGCTTGAACAACAATGTGAACAGCTTATTTTTGAACAAAAACGAATGGAAAAGCAAACATCGTTTCCACCGAAACAAATTAAAGAAAAGTTTGAACGAGAAATGCAAGTTCGACGTCAAAAAATAGCGGAACTTGACTTCCTTCTCGAACAATTGCGCATATTACCGGTAGGAAGCGAAATAAAAGAACGAGAGGTGGAGGCGATTATCGACGTTCACATCGGTGATCGTTGGTCGCCTCAAAAAACGATTATTATTGAAGATGGAATTGTTGTTGACATACGCGAGGGGTGATCGTTGTGAAATGGTTTAATGTCGGAAAGATTGTCAATACGCACGGCATTCGCGGTGAAGTGCGCGTCATTTCACGCACAGATTTTGCGCAAGAACGGTATAAAATCGGAAATGTGCTATATATTTTTATGGGAAGCGAGCCGCCAATTGAAGTGAAAGTGGCGAGCCATCGAGTTCATAAGTCGTTTGATTTATTGACGTTTGAAGGATATGACAACATCAATTTAGTTGAAAAATTCAAAGGCGCCATGATTAAAGTGCCAGAAAGCCAACTTCAACCGCTTGATGAAGGAGAATATTATTTCCACGAAATTATCGGCTGCACCGTTGTAACCGAAGATGGCGAAACGATTGGCGAAGTAAAGGAAATTTTAACGCCAGGAGCAAATGACGTATGGGTCGTGAAACGGAAAAAAGGTGGAGATGTATTTATCCCTTACATTACAGATGTCGTCAAACAAGTCGATGTCGAAAATAAAACGATTACCATTCATGTCATGGAAGGACTGCTTGACGAATGAAAATCGACGTGCTCACTTTATTTCCAACGATGTTTACCGGCGTGCTTCAAGAGTCGATTTTAAAACGAGCGCAAGAAAAAGGGGCGGTTACGTTTCAACTCGTCAATTTTCGCGAGTTTGCCGATAATAAACACCAAACGGTAGATGACTATCCTTATGGCGGTGGCGCTGGGATGGTATTAAAACCACAGCCGATTTTCGATGCGGTTGATCATTTAACGAAACAGAGCGAACATCGCCCGCGCATTATTTTACTTTGCCCACAAGGAGAACGCTACACACAAAAAAAGGCGGAGGAACTCGCCAAAGAACAACATTTAATTTTCATTTGCGGCCATTACGAAGGATATGACGAGCGCATTCGTGAGCATGTCGTAACGGATGAAATTTCCATTGGAGATTATGTGTTAACGGGCGGAGAGCTGGCGGCGATGGTCGTCATCGATAGCGTCGTTCGCTTGCTTCCGGGCGTGCTTGGCAACGAACATTCCTCTGTCCTTGATTCATATAGCTCTGGCTTACTTGAGCATCCGCATTATACGCGGCCTGCGGATTTTCGAGGCATGAAAGTACCAGACGTTCTTCTTTCTGGCAACCATCGTTTAATTGAAGAGTGGCGTCAAAAAGAATCGTTGCGTCGTACGTGGTTGCGACGACCGGATTTACTTGAAACGTATGAACTAACAGAACAGCAAAAAAAATGGATTGAACAATGGGAAAAAAATGAGCGGTAACTCTTGCATCCGATACATCTTTATGCTAGTATAAACGTTGTGACTTACGTCGCACGTAAAACGATGTTCCGCTGCTATGAACGATAAACATAAGCATGAGCATCTGTTGGAAGGAGATGAATATGATGCATCATTTAATTCAAGAAATTACAAAAGAACAACTACGTAACGATCTTCCTGAATTCCGCCCTGGTGACACAGTGCGCGTTCACGTAAAAGTAGTCGAAGGAAACCGTGAGCGTATCCAAGTATTTGAGGGCGTTGTCATCAAGCGTCGTGGTGGTGGAATTAGCGAAACATTTACAGTGCGTAAAGTATCTTACGGTGTAGGTGTTGAGCGTACATTCCCATTACACACGCCGAAGATTGCGAAATTAGAAGTTGTTCGTCGCGGTAAAGTTCGTCGCGCGAAATTGTACTACTTGCGTCAACTCCGCGGTAAAGCAGCACGCATCAAAGAAATCATCTAACAAAAGACATGATTGCGAGGAGCTTGATCATCAAGCTCCTTTTTCAACATTCATCATATAGGTGGGAGACGGATGGAAAAACAAAAAAACGAATGGTTTGAATGGCTGAAAGCAATTGTTATTGCGGTGGCGTTAGCAGGAGGTATTCGCTATTTTATTTTTGCCCCGATTATCGTTGAAGGGGAATCGATGATGCCGACATTACATAACCAAGATCGTATGATCGTGAATAAAGTGGCATACAAAATTGGCGAACCAGAACGATTTGATATTATTGTGTTTCATGCAGAAGAAGGAAAAGACTATATTAAGCGCGTCATTGGGCTTCCGGGCGATCGCATTGAATATAAAAACGACACGCTATATGTTAACGGAAAGCCGTATAAAGAGCCTTATTTAGACGAAGAGAAAAAGCAAGTATTTGATGGTCCGCTAACAGAATCGTTTACACTTGAAGAACTATGGGGACGAAAAACGGTTCCAGAAGGTCATTTATTTGTGCTCGGAGATAATCGTCGCTACAGCAAAGATAGCCGTCATATCGGCTTTATTCCAATGGATAAAGTCGTAGGCAAAACGTCGGTCGTCTATTGGCCCCTTTCTGATGCGCGAATTGTTGAATAACATCTTACAAAGTAGGTGGCAACGATGACGATTCAATGGTTTCCCGGCCATATGGCGAAGGCGAAACGAGAAGTAACAGAAAAATTAAAGCTCATTGATATCGTATTTGAACTTGTTGATGCGCGCATCCCGATGTCATCCCGCAATCCGTTAATTGATGAAATCGTCGCAAATAAGCCGCGCATCATGTTGTTAAATAAAGCGGATATGGCTGACCCAGACGTCACAAAGCAATGGATTGAATTTTTCGCCACGCAACAAATCGAAGCGATTGCGATCGACTCACAAAGCGGAACGGGCGTGAAGCAAATTGTGACGGTCGCAAAAGAGAAGTTGCGCCCAAAGTTTGAAAAAATGATGGCTAAAGGAATTAAACGTCCTCGCGCGATGCGCGCGTTAATTGTCGGAATTCCAAACGTCGGAAAATCGACGCTCATTAACCGACTGGCCGGAAAACATATCGCGAAAACGGGCGATACACCAGGAGTGACGAAAGCACAACAATGGATTAAAGTCGGCAAAGAACTTGAGCTGCTTGATACGCCAGGGATTTTATGGCCGAAGTTTGAAGACGAAGAAGTCGGATTCAAGCTTGCGACAACAGGGGCAATTAAAGATACGATTTTAAATTTACAAGACGTCGCTGTATACGCGTTACGCTTTTTAGCTGCTTATTATCCTGAGCGTTTAAAAGAACGGTACGCGCTTTCGGATATTCCAGAAGACATCGTTGTATTGTTTGATGAAATCGGAAAAAGACGAGGCTGTTTAGCTGCTGGAGGCGTCGTAGATTACGATAAAGTAGCTGAGCTTGTGTTGCGCGATATTCGCACAGAAAAATTAGGACGGCTCAGTTTTGATCGCCTGTAAGGTTCGCATAAGCGGGCCTTTATTTTTTTGCCAATTTGCCGATATAGGATATAAGGAGTGATCGAGTGTGAATATGCAAGAGATCAAACAACGATTACAAACGATTTGCGATGAAACAGATGAATGGTTTCAACAACTATTACACGATGAGCGAAAAGGCGTCCAACGCCTCGTTCAACAATGGTATAAACAAAAAGAAACAGAAAAACGCGAACGGGAACGTTTTTCGCATATGTTGCAATATGAGCAGGCGCTATATGAAAAAGGCGTGCGCTACATCGCTGGGGTAGATGAAGTGGGACGCGGTCCGCTCGCTGGCCCAGTTGTTGCCGCTGCGGTCATTTTGCCGAAAGACGTGTTTTTACCTCATTTGGACGATTCGAAAAAACTATCGGAAACGAAGCGAGAGCAATTGTTTTCTGTCATTCAGCAAACGGCGCTTGCGATCGGCATCGGCATAGTGAGCGCCCGTGAAATTGACGAGCTAAACATTTACGAAGCGACGAAAAAAGCGATGGTGCAAGCCGTCCAAGCGCTTGCGATCGCTCCCGAACATTTGCTTATTGATGCGATGCACATTCCGCTATCGATTCCGCAAACATCCATCATTAAAGGAGATGCGCATAGTGCATCTATTGCAGCAAGCTCCATCATAGCGAAAGTGACGCGCGATCGGATGATGAAACAGCTAGGTGAGAAATATCCGCAATATGGATTTGAGAAACATATGGGCTACGGAACGAAAGCGCATATTCAAGCGATTGAACGATATGGTGTCATTGATGAACATCGTCGTTCTTTTGCGCCAATTCGTGAGCGAATGAAACGAGGGGAATGAAATGAACGTCCAATGGATGCGCACGTTATTTGACGATAGGCAGACGGTCCGCTTGCCGAAAGGACCGACGTTTCAAGTTGGCGACATGATTTACGGAAAAATCGAAAAAATCAATGAAGATCAAACGGCGCTCGTTCGCATCGGGGGTTATACGCTGACAGCAGAATTGCATTCACCTGTTAAAGAAGGCGGAACATATACGTTTCAAGTGCGAAAGACGATGCCGCTTGAGCTGAACATATTGCCTCGTCCAGCAAAGCTGACAGATGAAGAAAGCGTCATTCGTCATTTTCGTCTACCCGAGAATGAACAAACGAAAGCGCTCGTTCGTTGGATGATGAATGAATCATTTTCGTTTAAAAAGAACGACATGGCGCTCATTCGGCACTGGTTGCGAACAGGCGGTGAAAAAGAGGTGCAAGCAATCAAATGGCTGTTGATGCACAATTTGCCGCTTCATGACGATGTGTTTCGTGCGCTCGTCACTTTACAGCATGATCAGCCGCTATATGAACAGCGGCTTATGCTTGCGGCGCTTATTGATCGTGCTCATCCAAAAGGAACGTTAGCGACACTTTCTTCCTATTTACGCCATATGCCGACACTTTCTTCTTTTTCGCCTGAACATATTCAACAACTGCTTGAAGAGACGATGAAACAACAAGATGAATGGCTCGTTTTATTGCAAACAGCAGCCGAAGAAGCAACAGGTGAGTTAAAAGCGGAGATCACCTCATTACTTGATCGGATGAAAGCATATCAGTTGTTATCAACAAACGACCATTCGCTCCAACATATATTTACTCAATTTCCGTTACTCATCGGGACGCATGCAACAGATGTGACGATTCAATGGCGCGGAAAACAACGAGAAAACGGAAAAATGGATACAGACTATTGTCGCATTTTATTTTATTTGACGATGGCGAAGTTAAAAGAAACGATTGTAGACGTTCATATTCAACAACGCATCGTTCATATTTCGATCATTAACGACACGCCCCATGTAGAACTGTACGCATCCGCCCTTGAGCCGGCACTAAAGGAGAAGCTTGCTGAACATGGCTACACGCTTTCTGCCGTTTCCGTTAAACCGCCGATGAACAAGCGAAGCGAACGGTTACTTGTTGAACCATTTTCTTATAAAGGAGTCGATTATCGCGTATGAAACGAAAACGTGCCGTTGCTTTGTCGTACAACGAACAACATATTGCCCCCGTCGTTGTGGCAAAAGGGGAAGGAATGGTTGCTGAGCGTATCATTGAACGCGCGAAACAATACGACGTCCCGATTTACGAAGATCAAACGCTCGCTACAATGCTTAGTCAATTACAATTGAACGAAACGATTCCCGAGGAGCTGTACAAAGTCGTTGCTGAAGTATTTGCGTTCATTTATCAAATAGAAAAAAAGATAGAGGAGCGCTCGTGAAGTGACCGTCGCTTCTTTTTCTTTTGTTAAAGAATTTTCTGTCTAAATGGTAGACAACTGACAAAGTATCATTATACAATGAAAGCGCTAGTACTTTTATTTTTATACATAGGAGGATGGGGTATGAATATTCATGAGTATCAAGGAAAAGAGATCCTCAGAAGCTACGGAGTGAGCGTGCCGAACGGCCGTGTGGCGTTTACGGTTGAAGAAGCGGTCGAGGCGGCGAAAGAGCTTGGCAGTAGCGTTTGTGTCGTCAAAGCGCAAATTCATGCCGGCGGTCGCGGAAAAGCAGGGGGTGTAAAAGTCGCGAAAAGTTTAGAAGAAGTTCGTACATATGCGAGTGAGCTATTAGGAAAAGTGCTTGTTACGCATCAAACAGGTCCAGAAGGAAAAGAAGTAAAACGTCTTCTTATCGAAGAAGGATGCGACATTAAAAAAGAATATTACATTGGACTTGTTGTTGACCGTGCCACATCCCGCGTTGTTTTAATGGGATCTGAAGAAGGTGGAACAGAAATTGAAGAAGTAGCGGCAAAAACGCCAGAGAAAATTTTTAAAGAGTACATTGACCCAGCTGTCGGCTTACAAGCGTTTCAAGCGCGTCGCATGGCGTTTAACATCAACATTCCGAAAGAGCTTGTCAATCAAGCGGTCAAATTTATGTTAGGCTTATATCAAGTGTTCGTCGAAAAAGATTGCTCGATCGCTGAAATTAACCCGCTCGTTGTTACAGGAGACGGAAAAGTTATGGCGCTTGATGCGAAGTTAAACTTTGATTCTAACGCGTTATATCGCCATAAAGACATTTTAGAATATCGCGATTTAGACGAAGAAGATCCAAAAGAAATTGAAGCATCAAAATATGATTTAAACTACATTTCGCTTGATGGAAACATCGGCTGCATGGTAAACGGTGCAGGCTTAGCGATGGCGACAATGGACATTATTAAATATTATGGCGGCGAACCAGCGAACTTTTTAGATGTTGGTGGCGGTGCGACGACAGAGAAAGTAACGGAAGCATTTAAAATCATTTTATCTGATCCGAAAGTAAAAGGCATTTTCGTAAACATTTTCGGAGGCATTATGAAATGCGACGTGATCGCAAACGGGATTGTTGAAGCGACAAAACAAGTCGGTTTAAACCTTCCGCTCGTCGTTCGTTTAGAAGGAACAAACGTCGAATTAGGCAAAAAGATTTTAGAACAGTCTGGACTAAACATTACAGCCGCTGAATCGATGGCAGACGGCGCGCAAAAAATCGTTTCGCTAGTAAGCTAATAGAAGGGATGGGAGAAACGTGAGCGTTTTTGTTAATAAAGATACGAAAGTAATCGTGCAAGGAATTACAGGTTCACAAGGATTGTTCCATACAAAACAAATGATCGAATACGGCACAAACATCGTTGGTGGTGTCACACCAGGAAAAGGTGGAACAGAAGTAGAAGGTGTGCCTGTATTTGATACGGTGTCTGAAGCGGTTGAAAAAACAGGAGCGAACGCTTCTGTCATCTATGTTCCGCCGGCATTTGCTGCGGATGCGATTATGGAAGCTGTCGATGCAGAAATCGACTTAGTTGTTTGTATTACAGAAGGCATTCCTGTATTGGATATGGTGAAAGTCAAGCGCTATATGGAAGGCAAGAAAACGCGCCTTATCGGTCCGAACTGCCCTGGTGTCATCACGCCAGAAGAATGTAAAATCGGCATTATGCCAGGTTACATTCATAAAAAAGGTCACGTCGGTATCGTTTCGCGCTCTGGTACGTTAACGTACGAAGCGGTTCACCAATTAACACAAGCAGGCATCGGTCAATCGACGGCCGTTGGCATTGGTGGTGACCCAGTGAACGGGACAAACTTTATCGACGTATTAAAGGCGTTTAACGAAGATGAAGACACATATGCGGTCATTATGATCGGTGAAATTGGTGGAACAGCAGAAGAAGAAGCGGCAGAATGGGTGAAAGCGAACATGACAAAGCCGGTTGTCGGCTTTATTGGTGGACAAACAGCTCCTCCAGGAAAGCGCATGGGACATGCTGGTGCGATCATTTCTGGTGGCAAAGGAACAGCCGCAGAAAAAATTCAAACGATGACAGCATGCGGCATTAAAGTGGCTGAAACGCCATCTGTGATCGGCGAAACGCTCATCTCTGTATTAAAAGAACGCGGTTTATACGAAAAGTGTAAAACACATTAATCGTTCAATCGTCCTAAGGAGCAGACCTTAGGACGATTTTTATACAAAGGAGGGATATGATGTACGATACAGATCGCGAAAGGCTTATTCATTTGCATCATTGTCGTGGGATCGGATGGAAAAGCATCGCGCGCTTACTTGAGGTTGATCCATCCCTTGCCTCTATTTTTCATCTTTCTTCTCAGCAACTTCAACGATTACTGACAATCCCCGAAAAACATTTCGCTGCTTTTTTCCATGATTTGCATTGTCACAAATTGAAACGTATGATAAAAACATATGAGGAGCAAAACATTCATATTGTAACAATGAAGGACGACGAATACCCAGAGTGGCTTAAACATATATACGATCCGCCATGGGTACTATATGCGAAAGGAAACGTGCAATTATTGAAGCGAAAAAAATTAATAAGCGTCGTCGGGACACGAACACCAACCCGTCAAGGAATTGCAGCGATGCACATCGTTTTTCCGCCGCTCATTGAACGCGGGTGGGTCATTGTGAGCGGATTAGCGAAAGGTGTCGATGCCGAAGCGCATCGTTTATGTTTACGCCATAACGGTGAAACCATTGCGGTCATGGCAGGGGGATTGCGTTATATATATCCTCCTGAAAATGAATCATTATTTCGACAATTAGCGACAACCCAACTCGTTATTTCTGAGCACCCGCCGTTTGTTCGCCCACAAACATGGCATTTTCCGATGCGCAACCGGATCATTAGCGGTTTGTCTGTTGGCACGGTTGTCGTGCAGGCGAAAGAGCGAAGCGGCTCGCTAATTACTGCTCATTTTGCGCTACAACAAGGAAGGGAAGTGTTTGCGATCCCAGGTGACATCACGACGAAAGAAGCGCACGGAACGAATCGCTTAATTCAACAAGGAGCGAAATTAATCTTATCAAGCGACGATATCGAAGAGGAATTTCGACATCTTTTTACATGAGCGAAAGAAAAAATCGAAAAATGATGTTTGACAAATGAACGAATCATCATTAATAATAATGAAGATTTTATTTTACGAATTACCTCTTAAGGGAGGACAAAATGATGTCAGACTACTTAGTCATTGTAGAGTCGCCAGCAAAGGCGAAAACGATTGAAAGATACTTAGGAAAAAAGTATAAAGTAAAAGCATCGATGGGGCATGTGCGCGATTTGCCAAAAAGTCAAATGGGCGTTGATATACAAAACGATTATGAACCGAAGTATATTACGATTCGTGGCAAAGGTTCGGTCATCAAAGAGTTGAAAACAGCAGCGAAAAAAGCAAAAAAAGTATTTCTTGCAGCCGACCCGGATCGCGAAGGGGAAGCGATCGCTTGGCATTTAGCACATTTGCTTGATTTAAATACCGACTCCCCATGTCGCGTTGTATTTAACGAAATTACAAAAGATGCGATTAAACAGTCGTTTGAACAACCGCGCGCCATTAATATGCATTTAGTTCATGCACAACAAGCGCGGCGCGTGCTCGATCGCCTTGTCGGCTACAACATTAGCCCGTTGCTTTGGAAAAAAGTAAAAAAAGGGTTAAGCGCAGGGCGTGTGCAATCTGTTGCGCTTCGCTTAATTATTGATCGTGAAAAAGAAATTCAATCGTTTCAACCAGAAGAATATTGGACGATTCAAGGGACGTTTGTCAAAGGCAATGACACATTTGAAGCGCAATTTTATCGGCTAGACAACGAAACGATCGATTTAAAAGCAGAACAAGATGTACAACATGTGTTAAGCCATATACAAGGGAATGAATTTGTCGTCACAGCGGTGACGAAAAAAGAGCGAAAGCGCAATCCGGTCGCTCCGTTCATTACATCGTCATTACAACAAGAGGCTGCACGGAAGTTGAATTTTCGCACGAAAAAGACGATGATGGTCGCACAACAGCTATACGAAGGAATTGATCTTGGAAGCGAAGGAACTGTCGGTTTAATTACATATATGCGTACAGACTCCACGCGTGTATCAGAAAGCGCTCAACAAGAGGCGATTCAGTATATTGAACAGACGTTCGGTACATCATATGTAGCAACAGAAAAAAGAAAAGAAAAACAAAAGGCGAACGCGCAAGATGCGCACGAAGCGATTCGCCCAACGTCCGTCTGGCGTCATCCGAGCGCCATTAAACCGCATGTGACACGCGATCAATATCAGCTATACAAACTGATTTGGGAGCGCTTTATCGCTAGCCAAATGGCCCCAGCTGTGCTCGATACGGTTGCGGTCGAGCTTTCAAACGGTTCGGTCGTCTTTCGCGCGACTGGCTCGACAGTCAAATTTCCAGGATTTATGAAAGTATATGTGGAAGGAACAGACGATCCGAAAGATGAACAACAACGATTACTGCCAGATTTTGTTGAAGGGGAGCGCGTATTTAGTAAAGATATTGAAGGAAAGCAACATTTTACACAGCCGCCACCACGTTATACGGAAGCGCGCCTTGTCAAGACGTTAGAAGAGCTCGGCATCGGTCGTCCATCGACATACGCTCCGACGCTCGATACGATTCAAAAACGCAATTATGTGACGCTTGAGAACAAACGATTCGTTCCAACAGAGCTTGGGGAAATTGTCCTTGATTTAATGATGCAATTTTTCCCGGAAATTTTAGATGTCGAGTTTACAGCAAAAATGGAAAAAAACTTAGATGACATTGAAGAAGGGAAAGTAGAATGGGTACGCATCATTGACGAATTTTATCGCGAGTTTGAAAAGCGGTTAAAAGTGGCTGAAGTTGAAATGGAAAAAGTCGAAATAGCAGATGAATCAGCGGATGTCGATTGCGATGTATGCGGAAGCCCAATGGTATACAAAATGGGGCGCTTCGGAAAGTTTATCGCTTGTTCAAATTTCCCGCAATGTCGCAATACAAAAGCGATCGTCAAACATATCGGTGTCACATGTCCGCGCTGTCATGAAGGAAATATCGTCGAACGAAAAAGCAAAAAGAAGCGCATGTTTTATGGTTGCGATCGTTTCCCAACATGCGACTTCGTTTCATGGGATAAACCGATCAATCGACCGTGTCCAAAATGCGGTGGCATGCTCGTTGAGAAAAAAGGGAAAAAGAGCGTGCACATTCAATGTACACAATGTGAATATAACGAACAACAGTAAGGTGAGGCGCATACCCTCACCCATTTTATCGAGGAGGGAATATAGATGGAAGTAACAGTCATTGGAGCAGGATTAGCAGGAAGTGAGGCGGCATGGCAACTCGCGAAGCGCGGCATTCGTGTCAAATTATATGAAATGCGCCCGGTGAAACAAACTCCTGCGCATCATACAGACAAGTTTGCAGAACTTGTATGTAGCAATTCTCTTCGCGCAAATACGTTAACGAATGCAGTCGGTGTATTAAAAGAAGAAATGCGTCGGTTAGATTCCGTCATTATGAAAGCAGCGGACTCTTGTTCCGTGCCCGCTGGTGGAGCTTTAGCTGTCGACCGTCACGAATTTGCGGCGAAAGTCACAGACATGGTAGCGAATCATCCGAATGTGACGGTTGTGCGCGAAGAAGTAACAACTATTCCAACAGGCCCAACGATTATTGCGACAGGTCCGTTAACATCACAGCCGCTTTCGGAACAGCTTAAGGCGTTGACAGGGGAAGAATATTTATATTTTTACGATGCGGCTGCACCGATTGTTGAGAAAGAAAGCATTGATATGGAAAAAGTGTATATAAAGTCCCGCTACGACAAAGGCGAAGCAGCATACATTAATTGTCCGATGACAGAAGAGGAGTTCGACCGATTTTATGATGCGCTCATTTCTGCTGAAACAGTACCTTTAAAAGAGTTTGAAAAAGAAATTTATTTTGAAGGATGTATGCCAATTGAAGTGATGGCGCGACGCGGAAAAAAGACGTTGTTGTTTGGACCAATGAAACCTGTCGGCTTAGAAGATCCGCGTACAGGCAAACGTCCTTTTGCCGTCGTTCAGCTTCGTCAAGATGATGCTGCAGGAACGTTGTACAATATTGTCGGTTTTCAAACGCATTTAAAATGGGGGGCGCAAAAAGAAGTCATTCGCCTCATTCCAGGGCTTGAGCAAGCAGAAATTGTACGATATGGTGTCATGCACCGTAATACGTTTATTAATTCGCCGAAGTTATTAAAACCGACATATCAATATAAAGAAAGAGAAGATTTATTTTTTGCAGGACAAATGACCGGGGTCGAAGGATATGTCGAGTCAGCGGCATCAGGACTTGTGGCGGGGATCAATGCTGCGCACTATGTGCTTGGAAAAGAACTTGTCGTATTTCCACAAGAGACGGCCATTGGAAGCATGGCGCATTATATTACATCGGCGAATCCGAAACATTTTCAACCGATGAATGCGAATTTCGGTTTATTCGCACCGCTCGACGAGCCAATGAAAGATAAAAAGAAAAAAAATGAACGATATGCACAACGGGCATTAGAAACGATTCAGAATTTTTTAAAAAAATGGTGAAATTCGTTGCAAGAGCTACTAAATTGTGCTACTATTTAGTAGCTCTTGTGAGGTGATCGAATGGAAAATGTGAATTTTACGTTAAATTTGTTCATTGAATATTTACAAATAGAAAAAAATTATTCAGAATATACAATTGCGTGTTATAAGCATGATATTGGCGAATTTTTTGAATTTATGGAGCGCGAACAAGTTAAACAGTTGCAAGAAGTGTCTTACAGCGACGTTCGCTTGTTTTTAACAGAGCTTCATAAACGTCAGCAATCCAGCCGTTCGATTGCCCGGAAAATGTCGAGCTTGCGCAGCTTTTATAAATTTTTAGTGCGGGAGAAAATCGTTTCTGAAAATCCGTTTGCGCTTGCATCGTTGCCGAAAAAAGAACAGAAAATTCCACATTTTTTGTATCCAGATGAATTAGAACAGTTGTTTGTTGTCAATGATTTGAATACAGCGATCGGTCAACGAAACCAAGCGATCATTGAACTATTATACGCAACAGGTGTTCGTGTAAGTGAATGTTGTAACATTCGCTTATCGCACATTGATTTCTCTGTATGTACCATTTTAATTTACGGAAAAGGAAATAAACAGCGATATGTCCCGTTTGGTACGTATGCAAAAGAAGCGCTTGAACGATATATACAAGACGGACGTCAGCAACTGGTAAGTAAAGCAAAAGCGCCAACGGATGTGCTTTTTTTAAATGCGCGTGGTGGAGCATTAACGCCAAGAGGGGTACGTCACATTTTAAACGACATCGTTGAACAAGCTGCCCTTTCTTTGAAAGTTAGTCCCCATGTGTTTCGCCATACGTTTGCGACGCATTTATTAAATGAAGGTGCTGATTTACGTTCTGTGCAAGAATTGTTAGGTCATGCGCATCTTTCGTCAACACAAGTGTATACACATGTAACGAAAGATCATTTGCGCCACGTTTATTTACATTCTCACCCGCGTGCATAAAAAGGAGGATGGGTTATGAGTCAATTTCATGCGACGACGATTTTTGCGATTCGCCATCAAGGAAAAGGAGCGATGGCAGGCGATGGTCAAGTGACGTTCGGCAATGCCGTAGTAATGAAACATACAGCCCGGAAAATTCGTAAACTTTTTCATGGCAAAGTGTTAGCTGGTTTTGCAGGAGCGGTAGCTGATGCGTTTACGCTGTTTGAAATGTTTGAAGGAAAGTTAGAAGAATACAACGGGAATTTACAACGGGCAGCGGTTGAGCTAGCGAAAGAGTGGCGGAGCGACAAAGTGTTGCGCCGATTAGAAGCGATGTTAATCGTCATGGATGCCACACATATGTTGCTCATTTCTGGAACAGGCGAAGTCATTGAACCAGACGATAACATTTTAGCGATTGGCTCCGGGGGTAACTATGCGTTAGCAGCTGGTCGGGCATTGAAGACGTATGCAGGTGAACATTTAACAGCGAAGCAAATTGCGGAAGCGGCATTAAAAGTAGCGAGCGATATTTGCGTATACACAAACGATAGCATTATCGTTGAAGAGCTGTAGAGGAGGGAGCGGCATGTTAACGCCAAAACAAATTGTTGAAAAGCTTGATCAGTTTATCGTCGGTCAGCATGAAGCAAAAAAAGCGGTAGCGATCGCATTAAGAAATCGTTATCGCCGCAGTTTATTAGATGAAAAATTGCGCGATGAAGTCGTGCCGAAAAACATTTTAATGATTGGACCGACGGGGGTTGGAAAAACAGAAATTGCACGGCGATTAGCGAAACTTGTTGGCGCTCCATTCGTAAAAGTAGAGGCAACGAAATTTACGGAAGTCGGTTATGTCGGTCGCGACGTAGAATCGATGGTGCGCGATCTCGTTGAAACGTCTGTGCGCATCGTGAAAGAGAAAAAAATGAACGAAGTAAAAGAACAAGCAGAGCAATTAGCGAACAAACGGCTTGTTGAACTGCTTGTACCTGGGAAAACAAAACAGCCAATGAAAAACCCGTTTGAACTTTTGTTTGGCGGGGCAGTGGAACAACAAACGACAAACGGCAGCGAAGATCAACAACTTGCCGAAAGACGAAGACAAGTCGCTTGGCAATTGGCCAATGGGCAGTTAGAAAACGAAGTAGTAACGGTTGAAATCGAAGAGCAACAACCGATGATGTTCGACTTATTCCAAGGCGCTGGCATGGAGCAAATGGGCGTAAATATGCAAGATATGTTAAGTAGCTTTATGCCGAAAAAGCGAAAAAAACGAAAATTAAAAGTAAAAGAAGCGCGCCACGTGCTTGCGAACGAAGAAGCGCAAAAGTTGATCGATATGGACGAAGTAACGCAAGAAGCGATTCGTCTAGCAGAACAATCAGGCATCATTTTTATTGACGAAATTGATAAAATTGCACGGAAAGGGCAGGTTGGTTCATCAGCTGACGTTTCGCGTGAAGGTGTGCAACGCGACATTTTACCGATCGTTGAAGGTTCAACCGTCATGACGAAATACGGACCGGTCAAAACGGACTATATTTTATTTATTGCAGCTGGTGCGTTTCATATGGCGAAACCGTCCGACTTAATTCCGGAATTGCAAGGGCGTTTTCCGATTCGCGTTGAATTGACGAAACTTACCGTAGATGATTTCGTAAAAATATTAGTTGAACCGAACAATGCGCTTTTAAAGCAGTATATCGCTTTACTTGCTACAGAAGGTATACAACTTGAATTTTCTGACGATGCTATTCGTAAAATCGCAGAAGTCGCTTTTGAAGTGAATCAACAAACAGATAACATTGGCGCACGCCGCCTTCATACAATTATGGAAAAATTGTTAGAAGACTTATTATACGAAGCGCCAGACGTACATCTTGAAAAGGTCGTTATTACTCCACAATATGTGGAACAAAAACTAGGAAACATTGTAAGAAATAAAGATTTAAGTCAGTTTATTTTATAAGGAGGATGCGATATGAACTTACTTGAAAAAACGAGAAAAATTAATGCGATGCTGCAAAATGCGGCCGGAAAGCCTGTGAACTTTAAAGAGATGGCAGAAACGCTTTGCGAAGTCATTGAAGCAAACATTTTCGTTGTGAGCCGTCGCGGAAAGTTGCTCGGCTTTGCCATTAAACAAACGATTGAAAATGAACGAATGAAAAAAATGTTAGCAGATCGTCAATTCCCAGAAGAGTATACGAAAAACTTATTTAATATTACAGAAACATCCCCAAATCTTGATATTAATAGTGAGTATACGGCATTTCCGATTGAAAATAAAGACTTATTTAAAAATGGCTTAACGACGATCGTGCCGATTATCGGTGGCGGGGAACGCCTTGGAACGCTCATTTTATCTCGATTAGATAAAGAGTTTCACGATGATGATTTAATTTTAGCTGAATACGGAGCGACAGTTGTTGGAATGGAAATTTTGCGTGAAAAAGCGGAGGAAATTGAAGAAGAAGCGCGCAGCAAGGCGGTCGTGCAAATGGCGATTAGCTCTCTTTCATATAGTGAATTAGAAGCAATCGAGCATATTTTTGAAGAATTAGATGGGACAGAAGGTTTGCTCGTGGCAAGTAAAATTGCCGATCGCGTCGGCATTACGCGTTCCGTCATTGTCAACGCGCTTCGCAAACTAGAAAGTGCCGGAGTCATTGAATCTCGTTCGCTTGGTATGAAAGGAACGTACATTAAAGTATTAAACGATAAATTTTTAACGGAACTCGAGAAATTAAAACATCATTAAAACAAGCAGGCATCTTTCTCGCAAAGATGCCTCTTTTGTTAAAGTATGTGAAAAATAGTCCAATGTTCCCTATATACATTATGTAAATAATTTTTTACAATAAAGGTGTATTGTCGAACGGTGTCTTTACAAGGAGGAATATGCCGTGAAATTGTTTTCAAATACATTCCAAATACTAGAACAAGGATTAAATTATTCATCATTGAAACAAAAAGTGATCGCAAACAATATTGCGAATGTCGATACACCAAACTTCCAAGCGAAAGATGTTCAGTTTCGGACTGAATTTCAGCAAGCGTTGCAAGCGTATCGTACTGATCCACGCCATTTTGAGTTTAAAGGAAGTACAAATAAATTTTTCGTGACAACTAAAAACGATCTCGTTTACAATCATAATAAGAATAATGTCGATCTAGATAAAGAAATGTCGGATTTAGCGCAAAACCAAATTTACTATAACGCGTTAGTCGAACGTTTAAACGGAAAGTTTAACTCCTTAAAAACGGTCATTAAGGGAGGAAAATAATACATGTTTCAAAGTTTCAATGTGTCTGCCTCTGCGTTAACAGCTCAGCGGTTACGCATGGATGTCATTTCAGCAAATATGGCGAACGTCGATACGACCCGTGCCAAAATGGTCGATGGAAAGTGGCAGCCGTATCGTCGGAAAATGGTTGTCATGCAACCGAACGAGTCGTTTTCTTCTTTTTTGAATCAAGCGATGAACGAACGATCAACAGGTGGGGTGAAAGTGACGAAAATTGTCGAAGATCAAACCCCATTTAAACTTGTGTATGATCCATCTCATCCCGATGCAGATGAAAACGGATATGTGCAGCTACCAAACGTCGATCCGTTAAAAGAAATGGTTGATTTAATGAGCGCTACGCGTTCGTATGAGGCGAATGTGACGGTGTTAAATGCAACGAAAGGGATGTTAATGAAGGCGCTAGAAATCGGGAAATAGGGGGATAAACGATGATTGATCGCATTCAACGTACATTACCATCAGCTGTACAGCAGCAAGCGATAAAGCCTGCGGAAGCCCAACGGGCATTTTCACAATTTTTAAAAGAAGCGATAAACGAAGTAAATAAACAACAAATTGAATCCGATTTGCTCACGACAAAGTTAGCAAAAGGAGAAAACGTTGACTTACACAACGTGATGATCGCTTCGCAAAAAGCGAGCGTGTCGCTTCAATTAGCAATTGAAGTACGCAATAAAGTCATTGAAGCATATCAAGAAGTGATGAGAATGCAAGTATAATGGACCTCAAGAGATAGCGGAGGAAGCATATGAACGAGCGATTAAAACAAGCGATAGAACGATTTAAATTGTTTTGGAGCGAGAGAACAAAACAGCAAAAAGCGATGGCGCTAGGACTTGTCGCGCTGTTGGTCGTCGCTGTTGCGCTTACTGCTTTTTTTGCGACGCGAACGAACTTTGTTCCTCTCTACAGCAATTTATCGCCGCAAGAAGCAGGGCAAATTAAAGCGACGCTTGATCAGCGGGGAATTAAGTCGCAAATTACCGATAACGGTACGACGATTTTAGTGCCTGAACAGCTTGTTAACACATTAAAAGTGGAGTTAGCTGCAGAAGGCATTCCAGATAGCGGAAGTATTGATTATTCGTTTTTCGGAAAAAACTCTGGTTTCGGGATGACGGATAATGAATTTAACGTGTTGAAAATTGAGGCGATGCAAACAGAGCTCGCCAATTTAATAAAAAGTATCGACGGGGTAGAAGATGCAAAGGTGATGATTAATCTACCCCAGCCGACCATCTTTGTTGGTGACCAACAGGAAGAGGCATCTGCGTCCATTGTTTTGAAAACGAAGGCAGGATATAAATTTAATGAACAGCAAATTAAATCGCTATATCACCTTGTTTCCAAAAGCGTGCCGAATCTTCCTACTGAAAATATCGTCATTATGAATCAATATTTTGAGTACTTTGATTTAAAAAATGAAGAAAATTTTTCGTCAGGCAAAACATTTGCTGAACAATACGAAGTAAAACAACAAATCGAGCGCGACATTCAACGCCGCGTCCAACAAATGTTAGGAACGATGATTGGACAAGATAAAGTTGTCGTTTCCGTTACAGCAGACGTGGATTTTACGCAAGAAAACCGTCAAGAAGAGCTTGTTGAGCCAGTCGATAAAGAAAATATGGAAGGCATCGCAGTAAGCGTCCAGCGCATTACCGAAACGTTTTCCGGCAAAGGAGCTCAAGCAGGTGGTACAGTAGGAACGGGAGAAAACGCCGTACCAGGATATGAAGGAGCAAATGGCGAGACAAACGGGGATTATGAGCGAATCGAAGAAACAATTAATAACGAGGTTAATAGAATAAAAAGAGAAATTGTAGCAAGTCCTTATAAAATAAAAGATTTAGGCATTCAAGTGATGGTTGAGCCACCAAAACGAAACGATCCAAATTCACTTCCTGCTCAAACGGTTGATGATATTACGAAAATTTTAGGTACGATTGTGCGGACGTCCGTTGATAAAGAGATCGCTGGACAATGGACAGATGCAGATTTACAAAACCGCGTCGTCGTTTCTGTGCAACCGTTTAATGGAAAAGTGCAGTTTAATGAACAAACATCAGCCATTCCGATGTGGGCATATATTGTTGGTGGCGGAGTTATCGTGCTGTTGCTTGCCTTGCTCGTCTTTTTATGGTTGCGGAAACGGAAGAAAGAAGAAATGGACGAACGACCATTGCAAGAAGAGCAAGTGGCAGTACAAATTCCAGACGTAAACGAAGAAGTCGAAACGGAGGCTACATTGCGACGGAAGCAGCTTGAAAAGCTCGCAAAAGAAAAGCCAGAAGAATTTGCGAAATTATTAAGAACATGGCTTGCAGAGGAATAAAGGAGGGGATTGTATGGCAAAACGCGATCCAAAAGAGTTAACAGGAAAACAAAAAGCAGCCATTCTCCTCATTTCATTAGGACCAGACGTTTCAGCATCGGTATATAAACATTTATCGGAAGAAGAAATCGAAAAGCTCACACTTGAAATTTCTAACGTTCGCCAAGTCGATGGCGAGAAAAAAGAAATGATTTTAGAAGAGTTTCACCAAATCGCCTTAGCACAAGATTACATTTCCCAAGGCGGTATTGCTTACGCGAAACAAGTGCTTGAAAAAGCGTTAGGGCCAGAGCAAGCGATGAACATTATTAATCGTCTAACATCCGCCTTGCAAGTGCGTCCGTTTGATTTTGCACGCAAGGCGGACCCTGCGCAAATTTTAAACTTTTTGCAAAACGAACATCCACAAACGATTGCGCTCGTGCTGTCTTATTTAGACCCGGCGCAAGCGGGACAAATTTTATCCGCGTTACCACAAGAAATGCAAGCGGATGTTGCGCGTCGCATCGCGTTAATGGATCGCACATCACCAGAAATGATTAATGAAGTTGAGCAAGTGCTCGAACGGAAACTATCGACGACAGTTGTGCAAGATTATACACAAACGGGTGGTATTGAAGCGGTTGTCGAAGTGTTAAACGGTGTCGATCGCGCAACAGAACGAACCATTTTAGATGCGCTTGAAATTCAAGATCCAGAATTAGCAGAAGAAATTAAAAAGCGCATGTTTGTCTTTGAAGATATCGTCACGCTTGATAATCGTGCCATTCAACGTGTCATTCGCGAAGTGGATAATGCCGACTTGTTGCTTGCATTGAAAGTGTCTAGCGATGAAGTGAAAGAAGTCGTGTTCCGCAACATGTCTTCACGCATGGCGGAAACATTTAAAGAAGAAATGGAGTTTATGGGTCCTGTGCGCCTTCGCGACGTAGAGGAGGCACAATCGCGTATTGTTGCAGTCATTCGTCGTCTCGAAGAAGCGGGTGAAATTGTCGTCGCTCGCGGTGGAGGAGATGATATTATTGTCTAAATTAATTAAAGCGCCGTTTGCTAAAACGTGTACGGAACAACGAGCCGTCATTCAAGTGAAAAAAGTGTTGCCAGACGTGCAACAAGAGGAATATGAGCAACATGACGAAGCGATGACAGCACACGCACAAATGATCATTGAACAAGCAGAACAGGAAGCGGCAAACATTCGTCAAGAAGCTGATATGTATTACGCATCTGTTCAACAACAAATTGCAGAAGAACGAAGACAATGGGAAGAAGAACGAAACCGATGGGTGAACGAAGCGCGTCAAGAAGGATATGCGATCGGCTTAGAACAAGGGCGCCAAGACGGATTTCAACAATACATGGAAACGATCCAAGAAGCGAAACAAATCGTGCAATCAGCAAACGAACAATTTTATCATATGTTGCAGTCGGCCGATGAAACGATTTTGCTTATCGCGTGCAAAGTGGCGGAACGAATTATCGGTGAACGTCTCGCTGAAAATAAAGAACATTTTCTCGGTCTTGTCAAACAAGTCATGAAAGAAGTTCGTGAGCATGAAGAAGTGAAAATGTATGTTCACCCGACGTACTATGATGTTGTCATTCGCCAAAAAGATGAGCTGAAAGCGCTATTTAATCAAGACGTTCATTTATTCATTTATCCAGATGACACATTGGCTGAAACAAGTTGTATTGTTGAATCTCCGTTTGGTCGCATTGATGCAAGCGTGGACACGCAACTTGAGCAATTGAAGTTACAATTGCTCGAACGAATCGAGGGGGCAAGTGAATGAACTGGCAAGCGCTTATCAATGAAATCGAACTGCTCGACCCGTATAAACGATTTGGCAAAGTGACGCGCGTCATCGGCTTAATGATTGAAGCAAAAGGACCAGAAAGTTCCATTGGGGATGTGTGCTACATTCATATTGGTCATAAAAAAAAGAAAAAAATTCAAGCTGAAGTTGTCGGCTTTCGTGACGAGTACGTGCTTTTAATGCCGTACGCAACCGTGCAAGACATCGCCCCAGGGTGCATTGTTGAAGCAACGGGTGCCCCTCTTGAAATCAAAGTAGGTACTGCGCTTGTCGGACGTGTCATTGACGCGTTAGGTGCTCCGCTCGATGATCAGCCGCTTCCGAAAGGGCTGACGGCTGTTCCGATCGATCGTCAACCGCCAAATCCGATGACGCGTCCACCGATTGCGGAGCCTATTGAAGTCGGCGTGAAAATGATCGACAGTTTGCTTACGGTTGGAAAGGGGCAACGCGTTGGCATTTTTGCTGGGTCTGGCGTTGGAAAAAGTACGTTGATGGGAATGATTGCCCGCAACACAAACGCCGATTTAAACGTCATTGCTCTCATTGGAGAACGCGGAAGAGAAGTGCGCGAGTTTATTGAACGTGACCTTGGCTCAGAAGGATTGAAACGTTCCATTGTCGTTGTTGCGACGTCCGATCAACCAGCCCTTATGCGCATTAAAGGGGCGTATACAGCGACAGCTATTGCCGAATATTTTCGGGATCAAGGGTTGAACGTCATGTTTATGATGGATTCCGTCACGCGCGTAGCAATGGCGCAACGTGAAGTCGGATTAGCCGTCGGAGAACCACCGACGACGAAAGGGTATACGCCGTCTGTTTTTGCTATGTTACCAAAACTGCTTGAGCGGACGGGAACGAATGAACACGGAACGATTACTGCTTTTTATACGGTGCTCGTTGACGGCGATGATATGAACGAACCGATTGCCGATACAGTTCGTGGTATTTTAGACGGTCATTTCGTATTAGAACGACAACTAGCAAACAAAGGTCAATATCCGGCAATTAACGTATTAAAAAGCGTAAGCCGCGTCATGAACTACATCGTAACGCCAGAACATCGCAAAATGGCGGAAAAGTTGCGTGAGTTGTTAGCGACATACGTTCAGTCTGAAGATTTAATTCAAATTGGTGCATACAAACGAGGATCGTCGCGAGAAATCGACGAAGCGATTCGTTATTATCCAAAAATTATTTCGTTTTTAAAGCAAGATGTTCATGAATCGTACACAATAAACGAAAGCGTTCAACAGTTGTTTCAACTTATTGAACAAGGGTGAATAAACGATGACACCATTTAAATTAACAAAAATTTTAAACTTAAAAGAACATGAAAAACAAAAAGCGTTGCACGAATATGAAGAAGCGCGCAACCGATTTGAAGAAGTGGCGGAAAAACTATATCACTTTTTAAAGCAAAAAGAAGATTATGAAGAACAACATAAACAACAACTACAATTAGGGGTAGCGATTCAACATATTCGTTCGTTTCAACAATTTATGAGCAATTTGCAACGCGTTATCGACCATTATCAACATCTTGTCATGCAAGCCCGACAACAAATGGAGTTGAAACAACTGAAGTTAGTTGAATTGAATGTAGAAGTGAAAAAATACGAAAAAATAAAAGAAAAATATGACGATATGATTGCAACACAAATGCGAATCGCAGAACAAAAGCAGATGGACGATATTTCAATACAGCAATATTGCTATCGAGAGACAAGGTGAGCGTCAATGGAACAGTTTGAAAAAGAAGAAGAAACGAAAAAAACAAGTAAGTTTCAATGGTTTCTCTTTGTCGTTTTTATTCCACTTTTATTTACAATCTCGGTTGTTTTACTTATTTTAACATTCTCCGGTATTAACGTATTTGAACAAGGGAAAAAATATGCGAGTCAATTGCCGTTCGTATCACAATGGATTGAAGGAACGGAAGCAAACGAAAAAAAGAAACTACAAGAACAAATCGTTGAGCTAAAAGCAACGATTGTCGAAAAAGAGAAACAACTAACAAAAGCGAACGATGCGCTCAAAGAAAAAGAAGGGGAAATTGATGCGCTGAAACAAGAAATTGCGCGTCTGAAAGCAGAAAAAGAACAAGCTCAGGGGCCGACAACGCCACCAACAGAACAAACAAACACTTCACGTGTGGACGTTGTGAAAATGTATGAAACGATGTCTCCAAAAAAAGCAGCAGAAATTATTCCGCAAATGTCGGACCGCGAAGCTGTCGATTTGCTTTCGCAACTAAAAACAGATAAAGTGGCGGCCATTTTAGAAAAAATGGATGCAGCAAACGCCGCAAAATATACGAGCTTGCTTGCGAAAAAAGCGAACAATTGAAAGGAGGTGAAAACATGAATATCGCACCGATTTCCTCGTTGACTTCGTTTCGAAGGCAACAGGCACAAACAACGGTCCAAACGAATGATGGCAACGCATTTGCTCATTTGCTTTTGTCGCTACGGCAACAGTCGGCACTACAACCATCGCCTGAGCAACATATGGTGCAATCAATCGATTGGGAAGCATTGCAACAATGGTTGACGCAACTACCGGACGATGTCACGTATGCAGATGCCGACATGTTGTCAAACGAAATGATACAGTCGTTCCTTTCTTTTTTACCAGAAGAAGTAAGAGAGAAAATGGTCGATCGTTTTTCAACAAGTCAACCGTTTGAAACGATGTTTGCGTCAGAAAATGATCGAAACGAAGAAGATGAACTTGCGCTTATGATGGTATTGTTTCAACTCGAACAAA
The DNA here is from genome assembly GCF_011006755.1 of Anoxybacillus sp. MB8. Classification (NCBI taxonomy): domain Bacteria; kingdom Bacillati; phylum Bacillota; class Bacilli; order Caryophanales; family Anoxybacillaceae; genus Anoxybacillus; species Anoxybacillus sp. MB8. The sequence continues at coordinate 19,038 of NZ_RXXX01000008.1, read as the reverse complement.
AGCAGCAGACGATTCCAGAGCCGATCATCGAACAAGTACGCACAAAGATGCGCACGATGTTTAGCATGGGTGATGAGCAAAGTAGCACGATGACAGCGATGTTGCAAAATTTAATAAAAGAAATGAACGAGAGTGACAAACGAGCGATTGCTACGTCTCACACGCCAGACGATCGCACGCTCGAAAATCTGTTGAAAGATGCGCCATTCACATCACGTTTGCAAGAACAAAGATTTGATTTAAAAGGCGCTGCATTATTACAAGGGGAACGAGTGGATTCCAAAGGCGTTGCACTATTACAAGGGCAACAAGTGGATTCCAAAGGCGTTGCACTATTACAAGGGCAACAAGTGGATTCCAAAGATGTTGGCTCATTAACGCAAGAGAAACAAGCTGTCCAAAAACAATTTACATCGTTATCACAAGCACAGCTACTTGCCCAAAAAGAACCTACATCATTATTACAAGATCGTAAACAACCGATTGCTCCCAAGTATGAACATATGTTACATGTCGGGCAAACAAATGAACATGCACCGATGGAACTCAAAACGATCGATACAACAAAAGATACGCCTTTTGTTACACAGTTTGAACGCATTTTGCGAACAAGTAAACTGACGCAATGGAAAAATGGCAATACACAAATGCTTATTCGTTTGCATCCGGAACATTTAGGGTATGTCACAATTAAGCTCATTCAACAAAAAGGAAAATTGACGGCAAAAATGATTACATCAACCGATGCGGCGAAACAGTTAGTTGAACAACATATTCATCAGCTGTCACATATTGTTGATCATATTACCGTTGAGAAGTTTCATGTATTTGATGAAGCAAAATTTCGCGACCATTCATTCCAACAACAAAAACAGCAGCACCAAGAACAACAAAAAGAACAAAAGAAACAACATGACGAATCTTTTGATGAGTGGTTGAAAGAATGGTTTGACTTTGAAAAGAGGTGATGAACGTGACAGCCATTGATCCGAGCTTATTTTTATCACAGCGTCAAACACAACAAAGAGCAACAGGAAAAAGCTCATTAGGAAAAGATGATTTTTTAAAAATTTTAATTGCCCAATTGCAGCATCAAGATCCGTTAAATCCGATGGAAGACCGTGAATTTATTTCGCAAATGGCGAATTTTTCATCGCTTGAACAAATGGTAAATATGTCAAATATGATGAGCAAATTTATCGAGACACAAACAGGTACATCAGAAAAACTTGTGACGACGCTAGATTTGTTAAAAAAGTCAATTCAACAACAATCGACGCCATCGCTTGCTCAATATAGCGAATGGATTGGCAAAACGGTCACATGGGATGAACAAAGCGGCGTTGTGAAAGCGGTCGTTCAAAAAGGAACGGAAGTATGGTTAGAGCTTGAACAAGGGGAAACTGTTTTAGCCTCTCGCGTCACAAAAGTGTCGCAATAAAGGAGGTGAGTGAATGAATCGCATTCAATTTTTCCCGCACACTCCGCTTATTCCGACAAAAAAACAAGCGGTCGTTTCAACAGAGCGACAATCGTTTCGGGATGAGCTTGCCAAAGCTGAACAAACGTTAAAAATAAGCAAACATGCTCAACAACGATTGCAAGAACGAAATATTCATATTAACGATGAACAATGGGAAATGATCGGACAAAAAATTGTCGAAGCGAAACAAAAAGGGGTGCGCGATTCGCTCGTCATTACAGATGAAGCGGCACTCATTGTCAGCGCTGTGAATCAAACGGTCATTACAGCAATGCATCGTGAAGAAGCGCAAACGCAACTGTTCACAAACATCAATGGTGCGATTATTATATAAGGCTGGACCTTCATTTGGAAGCCTTCGAGCGTGCGGAATGACAGAAGCCGCTCAAATGATGAAAAGGAGAGGATTATATGTTACGTTCCATGTTTACAGGCATTGGTGGTATTCGCAACTTTCAATATAAATTAGACGTGATTGGTAACAATATTTCTAACGTCAATACGTATGGCTATAAAAAAGCGCGCGTCACATTTAAAGATCTCGTTTCCCAACAAATTTCCGCGGCGACATCATCAACAGGAACGCGTGGAGGAATTAACGGCAAACAAATCGGACTAGGAAGCGGCCTCGGTTCAATTGAAACGATTCATACGCAAGGATCGACGCAAACAACATCGCGCCCACTTGACTTAGCGCTCGGTGGCGACGGATTTTTCGTCGTCGGTTCGATTAACGATGTAACGTTAATTAGTATGGATGGACCGGCTGGGAAATTAGGAACAAATAAAGTAAATACAGGTGTACCGATCGACCGTGTCTTTAACTTAAGCTTTACACGTGCTGGAAACTTTTATTTAGATGAGTATGGATATGTCGTAAATGCAGATGGACAGTATTTAATTGGTGAAGCAGCGATTAAAACATTGCCTTCTGCCACGAACCTTACTCAAGTGAACACTTTAAGAACTCAGCTCGATAGCTTTGTTAATGGATCTAGTGGATTAGTTAATTTTGTTCAAAATTGGAAAAATAACTTTGACCCTCCTTCGTTTTCTAACTTTAATACTTTTATCAATAACTTTAATACGCAAATAAACAATATGAATACAAATGTGGGCAACTTTAATAACAATGTTTCTCCAAAAGCAAGTATTAACAACATGACAACGATTCCGACGAGCGGATGGCCAAGTACGCTAGATCAAGCAGAAAAAATGATGGGTCCATACTTGGAAGGAATTAGTGGGGCTATTGAGAGCATTCAACAAGTGTTGCAAGATTATAGCGAGCCAAAATACGGCAACGTGACAAGTTTTGAACCAGGGCTAATTCAAATTCCGAAAACAGCGAAAAGCTTTGGAATTACAGCGGACGGAAAAGTGACATTTATTGATAGCAACGGACAATTAAAAATTGCTGGACAAATTTTGTTGGCGCAATTTCCAAACCCAACCGGTTTAGAAAAAATGGGCGGCAATACGTTTAAAGAAACAAACAACTCCGGTAAGCTTGACCGAAATGCGAACGGTTTGACGATTAATGAGTTATCGCGCCCTGGTTTAAACGGCGCGGGCGAAATTATTTCCGGCGCTTTAGAAATGTCGAACGTAGACTTATCCGAAGAATTTACGGAAATGATCGTCGCACAACGCGGATTCCAAGCAAATACGCGCATTATTACAACGTCGGATGAAATTTTACAAGAGCTTGTCAACTTGAAGAAATAATAAATAAAGGGGGGACGGGGGCGTTTGCCCCCGATACATAATGATTCGATTAACGCGGTTAAACGGTAAACCTTTTACGTTAAACGCCATTTACATAGAGCAAGTTGAAGCGTTCCCAGACACGACCATTACATTAACGAATGGCAAAAAGTTTGTCGTGCGGGAGTCTGTGGAAGATGTTATGTTATTAGTAGAAACGTTTTATCGTAACATTTCTGTTCTCGGATTAAGGAGAGATGCGGAGGGATCCGACGTTGAAGGACAATAAAATGTTAAAAATCATGTTAATTGTTATGGGAGTGATTACGCTTGTTAGCGTCGTCGCCCTTGTTGTTGTCATGAAGTTCATGGGGAATGACGAACCAAAAGAACCGACGGTTGATGAAATTGTCGCCAGTTCGTTTGATGTACCGGAAATGATGACAAATTTAATGGACGGAAGTTTTATAAAAATTGCGTTTAAAATTCAAACAGATAGCGAAAAAGCAAAAGAAGAAGCGGAAAAACGTGATTTTCAAATTAAAAACATTATTATTGAAGAGCTATCAGAGATGACAGCGGAGCAGTTCAAAGGAAAACAAGGAAAGCTTCTTTTAGAGAAAAAACTGCGCGAACGCATAAATGAACTTATGCAAGAAGGAAAAGTTGAGAAAATTTATATAACCTCCTTTATTATCCAGTAAATAAAATGAATAGGAGTAGGAGGTGAGAACGGTGTCAGGAGAAGTTTTATCACAAAGTGAAATTGATGCCTTGCTTGCGGCGCTATCTGCTGGAGAGATGAGCGCGGATGAGCTGAAAAAGGAAGAAGCAGAGAAAAAAGTGAAAGTGTATGACTTTAAACGGGCGTTACGGTTTTCAAAAGACCAAATTCGCAGTTTAACGCGCATACATGAAAACTTTGCTCGATTGTTAACGACGTTTTTTTCTGCGCAGTTGCGCACATACGTGCAAATTTCAGTCGCATCGGCTGACCAATTGCCATATGAAGAGTTTATTCGCTCCATTCCGAAAATGACGATTTTAACAGTGTTTGAAGTTCCACCTCTTGATGGACGCGTACTGTTAGAAGTCAACCCAAACATCGCCTATGCGATGCTTGATCGCGTATTGGGAGGCAGAGGGGTAAGTTTAAACAAAATCGAAAATTTAACTGAAATTGAAACAAAAATTATGTCCAGTTTGTTTGAAAAAGCGTTTAGCAACTTGCGTGAAGCGTGGGAGTCTGTGGCGGATATCGATCCGATGCTCACAGATTTTGAAGTCAATCCACAATTTTTACAAATGGTGTCACCAAATGAAACGGTTGTTGTTATTTCTTTAAATACACAAATTGGTGATACGAGTGGAATGATTAATATTTGTATCCCACACGTTGTATTAGAGCCGATTATCCCGAAGTTATCTGTTCATTATTGGATGCAAACGCAAAAAAAAGAGCGTGAACCAGAAGAAGTTGCGACGCTACAAAAGCGATTAAAGCAAACGAAAGTGCCGATGATCGCAGAGCTTGGTAAATCAAGCATCTCCGTCCAAGAGTTTTTACAACTTTCCGTTGGTGATGTCATTCAACTCGATCAAACAGTGCGCGATCCGCTCATCATTAAGGTAGGAGATGTGCCGAAATTTATTGGGCAGCCAGGAAAAATGAATAAACGATTAGCAGTACAAATTTTAGATGTAATAAAGGGGGAAGACGGCGATGATGAGTGACGATATGTTATCTCAAGATGAGATTGATGCGTTGTTGCGAGGAATTGATGAAGACCCGATGCCGTCTAGTACAATGTCGATCGATGAAGTATTGACACCAATTGAACAAGATGCGCTTGGTGAAATTGGAAATATTTCATTTGGCAGTTCAGCGACAGCGTTATCGATGTTATTAAATCAAAAGGTTGAAATTACGACGCCGAACGTTTCACTCATTGAACGTACGCGCGTAGCAGAAGAGTTTCCACATCCGTACGTTGCGATTCAAGTTAGCTATACGGAAGGATTTTTAGGAACGAATTTACTTGTCATTAAGCAATCTGATGCCGCGATTATCGCAGATTTAATGATGGGGGGAGATGGTACAAATCCGCCTGCCTTTATGGACGAAATTCAACTGAGTGCTGTACAAGAAGCGATGAACCAAATGATGGGTTCGGCTGCGACATCGATGTCCACAATTTTTAGTAAAAAAGTTGATATTTCACCACCAAGCTTACACTTGCTTGATTTATCGGAAGGCGAAGGATTTGAATATTTACCGCCGGACGACGTGCTTGTAAAAGTATCGTTCCGTTTAAAAGTAGGAAACTTAATTGATTCTAACATTATGCAATTGTTGCCGATTCATTTTGCGAAAGAATTAGTCGAAAATTTATTAAATCCGTCTAGTACAAAGACACAAACATCAGCTACAATAAATACGAACGAGCCACGTCAAACCGCGCCATCCGTACAAGCGCAACCAGCGTCTTCACCGGCTCAACAAACGCAAAAAGAAGCTCCTCAACATGTTGGAGTGGGAGCAGTACAGCAGCCTGTCAACGTCCAGCCTGTTGCTTTTGCAAGTTTTGAACCAGCGCCATTGCCAGAAGCGGAATCGCGCAATCTCGACATGTTGCTTGATATCCCGCTGCAGGTGACGGTGGAACTCGGGCGCACGAAGCGCTCTGTACAAGACATTTTAAGTTTATCGTCAGGTTCCATCATTGAACTCGATAAGTTGGCTGGTGAACCGGTTGACATTTTAGTAAACAATAAATTGATCGCGAAAGGTGAAGTCGTTGTCATTGATGAAAATTTTGGAGTGCGTGTGACAAGTATTATTAGCCAAAGCGATCGGTTAAACAAATTACGATAATTTGGGAGGTTTTTGGAGAATGGCGAGAATTTTAATTGTTGATGATGCAGCATTTATGCGAATGATGATTAAAGATATTTTAACGAAAAATGGGCACGAAGTTGTCGCAGAAGCAGCAGATGGAGCACAAGCGGTCGAAAAATATAAAGAGTTTCGCCCGGACTTAGTCACAATGGACATTACGATGCCAGAAATGGATGGCATTACGGCGCTGAAAGAAATTAAAAAAATTGACAGCAACGCCAAAGTCATTATGTGTTCAGCAATGGGGCAACAAGCGATGGTTATTGATGCCATTCAAGCAGGAGCAAAAGATTTTATTGTCAAGCCGTTCCAAGCAGATCGCGTCATTGAAGCGATTAACAAAACGCTCGGTTAGAGGTGGAATTCATTGCGCTATATTCGCATCATCATGTTGTGCGCGTTCGTTGTTCTGCAAGCAGTTTCTCCTGCTTTTGCAGAACAAACGAATAGCGTAAAAGAATGTGTAGAGCATCCAGAAAAGTGTAAAGAACAACAAACAGACAAGGCAACGGAATCGGAAATCGTTGCCCAGCCGTCTCCCATTACAATTTGGGACTTTGTCAAACTCATTTTTGCAACGGCTTTTGTTGTATTTTTGTTATATGCGCTTTTAAAATGGTTAAATAAACAAAACCGATTTTATGAGCGAAAAGGGCTTATCCAACATTTAGGTGGGACAAGTTTAGGAACGAATCGAACGATTCAAATCGTGAAAGTCGGTCGACGCGTATTTGTTGTCGGTGTAGGTGAATCGATTCACTTATTAAAAGAAATTACAGATGAACAGGAAATTGAGGAGTTGCTTAAGCAACATGAAGCGCGTCTTGATTCATTGCTTGATACGAACGTATGGAAATCGCTCCAATCGCTTTTGCAACGAAAAACAAACGAACCTCGCTTTCGCCAATTGTTTGATCGAGAATTACAACAGTTGGCTGAAAAGCGAAAACAGGCGATGAGAGCGCTCGAAAAAGAAAGGGATTCACATGAATGAAGTCATGCAGTTTTTTAATAATAGTGCGCCTGAAAACGTAGCCACATCCGTCAAACTGTTATTGCTCTTGACGGTCTTGTCCATTGCGCCAGGCATTTTAATTATGGTGACATCGTTTACGCGCATCGTCATTGTTTTATCGTTTGCTAGAACAGCGCTCGGCACGCAACAAATGCCGCCAAACCAAGTGATTATCGGGCTATCGCTATTTTTAACATTTTTTATTATGGCACCGACATTTCAACAAATTAACCGTGACGCTCTACAACTGTTATTTGATGAAAAAATTAACTTAGAGCAAGCATATGAACGAGCCGAAGCACCATTAAAAGAGTTTATGAGCAAACATACGCGACAAAAAGATTTAGCTTTATTTTTAAGCTACGCAGGGGCTGAACAGCCAAAAACAGTGCAAGATATTCCGATGTCAGCTCTTGTCCCTGCTTTTGCGATTAGCGAATTAAAAACGGCTTTTCAAATCGGCTTTATGTTATTCATCCCGTTTTTAGTGATTGATATGATTGTTGCAAGCGTATTAATGTCGATGGGGATGATGATGTTGCCGCCAGTTATGATTTCGTTGCCGTTTAAAATTTTATTATTTGTTCTCGTAGACGGTTGGTATTTAGTTGTGAAATCATTATTAGAAAGCTTTTAAAGTAGGTGGGAAAAATGAGTCCCGATTTTGTCATTCAAGTCGCAGAACGCGGTGTGTATATGGTGCTTGTCATATGTGGGCCGCTCATGTTGCTTGCGCTTGCGGTCGGATTGTTTGTCAGCATTTTGCAAGCAACGACGCAAATTCAAGAACAGACGTTAGCGTTTGTTCCAAAAATTGTTGCTGTTCTCATCGGTCTCGTTTTTTTCGGGCCGTGGATGCTTTCGCGCATGATTTCGTATGCATACAATATTTTTAGTAACTTAAGTAAATTTGTAGGATGAAGCGTATGGAGTTATACACGTATGTACCAACGTTTTTGCTTGTTTTTGCGCGCGTCGCTTCCTTTTTTGCGACGATGCCGCTTTTCTCCTATCGAAACGTGCCGAACGTTCATAAAATCGGTTTTGCCTTTTTTATTAGTTGGATCATGTTTTTTTCACTTGATCCGAAACCGATCGATATTGACGGAACGTATATGATGTTGCTAATCAAAGAAGTGCTTGTCGGGCTGTTGATTGGGCTTGTTGCGTTTATTATCATGTCAGCCATTCAAATTGCGGGCGGACTCATTGATTTTCAAATGGGATTTGCGATCGCAAACGTCATCGATCCACAAACAGGCGCACAAAGCCCATTAATGGGACAATATTTGTATACGATCGCTTTGTTTTTTTTACTTGCCGTCAATGGACATCATTTGTTGTTAGACGGTATTTTTTATAGTTATCAGTTCATTCCGCTCGAGCGTCTCATTTCTTTTGGAAATGGACAAATCGCAGAACAAGTCGTTCGTTTATTTCAAGCGATGTTTGTCATTGCGTTACAAATGGCCATTCCAATTGTCGGCTGTTTATTTTTAGTGGATGTGGCGCTTGGTATTGTCGCACGTACCGTTCCGCAAATGAACATTTTTGTTATTGGATTACCGGTAAAAATTATCGTTAGTTTTGTTTTGTTTGTCATTGTATTTTCAAGCATGTTTGTTGTCACAAAACAACTGTTTGAATTCACTTTTACGTCGATGCGCGGCATGATGAAGCTGTTAGGGGGCGCGTAACGTGAGCTGGCTGTCGGTTGATTTACAGTTTTTCGCTGGAGAAAAAACGGAAAAAGCAACGCCGAGAAAACGACAAGAAGTGCGCAAAAAAGGACAAGTAGCGAAAAGTGCTGATGCGACTGCAGCTTTTTTAATGCTCGTCGTTTTTCTTACTCTCTCGTTTTCTTCAGGCGTGTGGGGAGATGCGATTGTCCGACTGTTTCGTCAATCTTTTCAACATTATTTTTTTATGGATGTGACGGTTGATTCTGTGCAGCTTATTTTCGTTGACCTTCTTCGCCAGCTTGCGATGCTCGTTGGACCCATTTTTTTAGCTGCCATTGCCGCAGCGCTATTTGCCAATTTTGTGCAAGTTGGCTTTTTATTTACGACGGAACCGTTGCAAATGAAACTAAGTAAACTCGATCCGATTCAAGGATTCAAGCGCATCTTTTCCCTTCGCTCACTTGTAGAATTGTTAAAGTCGATTTTAAAAGTGCTGTTTGTTGGCGTTGTGACATTTTCAGTTTTATGGTTGCACATGGGTGATATTTTATCGCTATCCCATAAATCCATTGGTGCTAGTGCGATCACGCTTGGACGTTTAACGATTCAAATGGGGCTCGTTGCTTCTGTCGCTCTACTATTTCTTTCGATGTTCGATTATTTGTATCAACGGTACGATTTTGAAAAAAATATTCGTATGTCAAAGCAAGATATTAAAGATGAATATAAAAAGACAGAAGGAGATCCGCTCATTAAATCGCGCATTAAGCAAAAACAGCGGGAGATGGCGATGCGCCGCATGATGCAAGAAGTGCCGAAAGCGGATGTTGTCATTACAAACCCAACGCATTTTGCTGTGGCGTTAAAGTATGATGAACAACAAGCGGATGCCCCGATCGTTGTCGCCAAAGGGGCGGACTATATGGCGCAAAAAATAAAAGATATTGCCAAAAAAAATGATGTGATGATTGTTGAAAATCGTCCGCTTGCGCGCGCACTATACGATCAAACAGATATCGGCATGGTCATTCCGGAAGCCTTTTTCAAAGCGGTAGCAGAAATTTTAGCGTACGTTTATAAAACGAAAAATAAACTTTAATTTTATGTATGTGAACAGGAGAGAACGTTTATGTCGGCAAGGGACTTATCTGTATTACTTATGGTTGTACTCATTGTAGCGATGCTCATCATTCCCCTACCATCATGGTTGCTTAGCATCCTCATCATTATGAATATTTCTCTTGCGTTGCTCGTTCTCTTAACATCAATGAATATGCGCGAACCGCTCCAATTTTCGATCTTCCCTTCTCTTCTCCTTTTGCTCACATTATTTCGCCTCGGTTTGAACGTTTCAACGACTCGCTCGATTTTGAGCAGAGGAGAAGCAGGAGGAGTAGTTGAAACGTTTGGAACGTTCGTTATAGGCGGAAACGTTGTTGTTGGTTTTGTTGTCTTTTTAATTTTAATTATTATTCAATTTGTCGTCATTACAAAAGGGGCGGAGCGCGTATCAGAAGTTGCGGCGCGCTTTACGCTCGATGCGATGCCGGGAAAACAAATGAGCATTGACGCCGATTTAAATGCCGGCATCATCTCTGAACAACAAGCGAGAGAACGACGTGAAAAAATTGCGCAAGAAGCGGACTTTTACGGAGCGATGGATGGAGCGAGTAAGTTCGTAAAAGGAGACGCGATCGCAGGAATTATTATTGTATTAATTAACATGTTATTTGGAATCGTCATCGGCATGGTGCAACAAGGGATGGACATTGGGGAAGCGGCAAGAAGATATACGCTATTAACCGTTGGGGACGGAATTGTTAGCCAAATTCCAGCGTTATTAATTTCAACGGCCACTGGTATTGTCGTTACTCGTGCGGCTTCTGATGATAATTTAGGTGCCGACATTATGCGACAGCTGTTTGCGTATCCGAAAATGTTATACGTCACAGCGGGGACCATTTTTTTACTTGGTTTGTTTACCCCGATTAATGATTTGCTAACGATTCCGATTGCTTCTTTGCTTGCTTTCGGCGCATATCAATTAACAAAACAAGCTCATGTGGCAGAAACGACAACAGAAGAGACAGAAGAAGAAATCGAAATGGATCAAATGAAAAGTCCAGAAAGTGTTGTTAGTTTATTAAGTGTCGATCCGATTGAATTTGAGTTTGGATACGGACTCATTCCGCTCGCTGACGCCAATCAAGGCGGAGATTTATTAGATCGCATCGTGATGATTCGACGCCAACTTGCTTTAGAGCTTGGTATCGTCATTCCTGTTGTTCGCATCCGTGATAACATTCAACTGCAGCCGAATGAATATCGACTAAAAATTAAAGGAAATGAAGTGGCGCGTGGCGAGTTGTTGCTTGATCATTATTTAGCGATGAGCCCTGGGGTTGATGATGATTCCATTGAAGGAATCGATACGATTGAACCGGCGTTCGGTTTGCCAGCGAAATGGATTTCTGAAGAGATGAAAGAGCGAGCCGAAATGTTTGGATATACGGTCGTTGATCCACCATCTGTCGTATCGACGCACATCACCGAATTGTTAAAAGCGCATGCGCATGAGTTGCTCGGTCGTCAAGAAACGAAGCAGTTAATCGATCATGTCAAAGAGTCGTATCCAATTTTAGTCGAAGAAGTGACGCCAAATCCGTTATCAGTCGGCGACATTCAAAAAGTGCTTGCGAATTTATTACGTGAAAAAGTATCGATCCGCAATTTGCCAGTTATTTTTGAGACGCTTGCAGATTTTGGACGAATGACAACAGACCCAGATCTTTTAACAGAATATGTTCGTCAAGCGCTCGCACGTCAAATTACAAGCCAATATGTTGTTGAAGGTCAGCCATTGCGTGTCATTACATTATCAGGAAAAGTTGAAAAAATGATTGCCGAAGGTGTGCAACAAACGGAACATGGTAATTATTTAGCGCTTGATCCTGTTGTTTCACAAGCGATTATTGAAGCAATAGCGATGCAAATTGAACAATTTCCGTTTCAAGATCAATCGCCAATTTTACTATGCTCTCCGGCTGTGCGCATGTATGTTAGACAATTAACCGAACGATATTTCCGTCACGTTCCGGTCTTGTCGTATAATGAACTTGAAGCAAATGTGGAAGTTCAAAGTGTTGGGGTGGTGAATGTGGAATGAAAGTAAAAAAGTTTGTTGCTTCGTCTATGCCAGAAGCGATGAAAATGATTCGCGCGGAACTTGGAAATGATGCCGTTATTTTAAACTCGAAAGTCGTACAAAAAAAAGGCTTTCTTGGTCTATTTTCCCGAAAAAACATTGAAGTGATTGCTGCCGTTGACCCGAAGCCAACCACTCCGCCTGTTCAAAAAATGAAAGAAAAACGGAAAGAGCGCACAGAACCGTTGCGTGACGAACAGTTATTAAAAGAAATTCATGAGTTAAAAGCGACGATCCGTCAGTTGTCACAAGGAGGGGGTGTTGAGCATTACCCCGCTCCGTTAAAAGCAATAGATGCCCATTTAATTGATCAAGAAATAAGCGATGATGTGCGAGCGACATTGATGTCTGCTTTATTGCAACGATGGTATACATCAGGGGCGAACGGATCGGATGACGAAGTAAAACAATGGCTTTATGAGGAAATTGTAAACACATTATCTCCTCTCTCATTCGGCGGTATTTCTTTTCAAAAAAAATTCGTTAACGTTGTTGGGCCAACGGGGGTTGGGAAAACGACGACGCTGGCGAAAATGGCAGCCGATTGTGTCATTAAACATAGAAAAAAAGTGGCGTTTATTACGACAGATACGTATCGTATCGCGGCGATTGATCAGCTAAAAACATATGCAAAAATTTTAAACGTGCCAATTGAAGTATGTTACAATCTTGACGATTTTCGCCAAGCAAAAGAGAAGCTTGCATCGTACGATATTGTTTTTATTGATACGGCCGGAAGAAATTTTCGCAACGTCCAATATGTGAACGATTTAAAAGAAATGATCGATTTCAATGAAGAAATGGAAACGTTTCTCGTATTGTCGTTAACAGCGAAATGGCGAGATATGAAAGAAATATATACACAGTTTTCGCTCATTCCGATTCATAAATTTATTTTCACGAAAATGGACGAAACGAGTCGGCATGGGGCGATGTTAAATATGATGGTCCAATGCGGTATCGGTACAGCGTATATGACGCACGGGCAAAACGTGCCAGACGATATCGTTGAAGCTACTCCACAACTTGTGGCAAATATGATTACCGGGGTCGAGCAACAATGATGAGAGATCAAGCGGAAAGCTTACGTTTACGTGTGAAAAAAATGCAACACGGTTCAGAAACGAAAGCGATTGCTGTGTTAAGTGGAAAAGGTGGCGTTGGAAAGTCGAACGTTTCGCTAAATTTTTCATTAGCGCTACGTCAGCGAGGGAAACATGTATTGTTGTTTGATATGGATATTGGAATGGGAAATATCGATATTTTACTTGGACAAACGTCATCCCATACGATTATCGATATTTTTCGTCCGAACGTAACCATTCATGATATTATAAAGACAGGACCGAATGAGTTGGCGTTTATTGCAGGGGGAACGGGATTCACCGAAATTTTTCATATGGACGAACAACAAGTGGAATATTTTATTGAACAATTGCAACTCGTTTCTGAGCAATATGATTACATCATTTTTGATATGGGAGCGGGGATGTCTGAAGATCGTCTTCAACTGTTAAAGGCGGTGGATGATATTTTCATTGTGACAACGCCTGAGCCAACAGCTTTAACTGATGCATATGCGACGATGAAATACATTCATTTAGCGGATCCACAACTTCCGATTTATGTGCTAGTGAATCGTGTTCGTTCAGACAAAGAAGGAATGGAAACGTTACAACGTTTAAAACAAGTAGCGAAACGTTTTTTAGGAAAAGAGCTACATGCTTTAGGATATGTGCCAGAAGATCGAACAGTAAGCACAGCTGTCATTCGCCAAACACCTTTTCTTTTGTTTGATCCGAGTGCTAAGGCGAGCAAGGCCCTTGTACAAATGACAGATCGCTATTTAGCAGATGAAGAGCATGAGGAGAAAGAGAAACGTCCGTTTCACTTTTTTGCCAAGCTGCGTCAATACTTTTTAGAAAGGTAGGTTATCATCGCCGTGAATAAAGCAAAAGTGCTTGTCGTTGATGACTCTGCTTTTATGCGAAAATTAATTAGCGACTTTTTGTCAGAACATCCGCGCCTGCACGTTGTCGGGACCGCACGCGACGGGCAAGAAGCGTTACAAAAAATTGAGCAATTACAACCGGATGTTGTTACGTTAGATGTTGAGATGCCTGTCATGAACGGGCTTGAAACGCTAAAGCATATTATGCAGAAACGACCGCTTCCTGTTGTTATGATTTCAAGCACAACGAAAGAAGGAGCGGAAAATACAATTTTAGCGTTGCAATACGGTGCCGTTGATTTTATCGCTAAACCATCAGGGGCCATCTCGCTAGATTTATATAAAATTAAAGATAAAATGATCGAAAAGGTGCTTTTGGCGAGCGAAGCGAATTTGCGAACGGTAAAGACAAAGCAAAAAATGTCTATGTTGCCACAAAAGCAATATAGTAAAATAGAGGTAAGCGAACGACAACATGTGAGCGGAAAGAAAAAAATCATCGCGATCGGCACATCGACGGGGGGGCCGCGTGCGCTTCAGCACGTGTTAACGAAATTTCCAGCGACCATTGATGCACCTATTTTAGTTGTGCAACATATGCCAAAAGGATTTACAAAGTCGTTAGCGAACCGCCTCGATTCGTTATGTGATATTCGCGTGAAAGAAGCAGAAGACGGTGAAATTATCCAAAAAGGAACGGCGTATATCGCACCAGGTGGAAAACATTTATATGTCAAACGTGTCGGCACATCGCTTGCCATTCATCTCGATGAAGCAGCACCTCGCAACGGACATCGCCCTTCTGTTGACGTCATGTTTGAGTCGTTAAGCGCCCTAACAGATTACGAAAAAATTGCGGTCATTATGACGGGAATGGGTTCAGACGGCACAGCAGGATTAAAACAGCTAAAGATGTCTGGCAAAACGTCTGTCATTGCAGAATCTGCTGAATCTTCAGTCGTATTCGGTATGCCAAAATCAGCGATTGCTGCAAACGTCGTTGACGAGATTGTTCATGTTGATGATATTGCTGAAACGGTAATGAAGCACGTACAAGTTTGAGGGGGATAGGAACAATGGACATGAGTCAATACCTCGAAGTATTTATTGATGAAAGTAAAGAACATTTACAAACGATTAACGAACAATTGTTAGAGCTTGAAAAAAATCCAGATGACGTGTCAATCGTGAATGAAATTTTCCGTTCTGCCCATACGTTAAAAGGCATGTCAGCGACGATGGGATTTGAGGACTTAGCGAATTTAACACACCAAATGGAAAATGTACTCGATGGGATTCGCAACGGGAAAATTGCTGTGACAACTGAGTTGCTTGATGTCATTTTCCGTGCCGTTGACGATTTAGAAGCGATGGTTGTTTCCATTGCAGAAGGTGGAGATGGGAAGCGTGACGTTACAGCCGTTGTTGCGCAGTTAAAACAAATCGAAAAAGGAGAAGTAGTTACACCGCAAAAAAGTACTCCGATTCAAGAACAAACATACGATGAATTTGAATACACCATTTTAAAACAGTCAGCTGAGCAAGGATTTCATAGCTACGAAGTGAGCGTGAAATTGCGTTCTGACTGCTTATTAAAAGCGGCTCGTGTATTTATGATTTTTGAAGTCATTGAACAAGTCGGTGAAGTGATCAAATCTGTTCCGTCAGTAGAAATGCTTGAAGCGGAACAATTTGACGATCAATTTGTCGTGACGGTTGTAACAAAAGTATCACAAGACGAATTACAAAAACGCATTATGAAAGTGTCAGAAGTAGAAGAAGTAAACGTTCAGCCGGTTGATTTACATAGACCTGAAAACACCGTTGAACAAAAAGAAGAGCAGAAAAAGGAACAAAAAGAAGAAACAAAAGCGGTTGAACAAACAGTTGAGAAAAAACAAGAAGCACAAGAAGAAAAGCAAACAGGAAAGCAAGTGAGCAATAAAACGATTCGCGTAAATATTGAGCGGCTCGATATATTAATGAATTTGTTCGAAGAGCTCGTCATTGATCGCGGTCGATTAGAACAAATTTCACGCGAGTTAAACAACCCAGAATTACATGAAACGGTTGAACGCATGTCACGCATTTCAGGAGATTTGCAAAACATCATTTTAAATATGCGCATGGTGCCTGTTGAAACGGTATTTAACCGCTTCCCGCGCATGGTTCGTCAATTAGCTCGCGATTTAGGAAAGAAAATTAACCTTGAAATTATCGGAGCAGAAACGGAGCTTGACCGCACGGTGATTGATGAGATCGGCGATCCGCTCGTTCACTTATTGCGCAATGCGATCGATCACGGTATTGAAACGCCGGATGTGCGCCGTGCGAAAGGAAAGCCGGAAGAAGGAACAGTCAAGTTAAAAGCGTATCATAGTGGCAACCACGTATTTATTGAAATTGAAGATGACGGTGCGGGCATTAGCCGTGAAAAAGTGTTGAAAAAGGCGATTAGTAAAGGCATTATCTCCGAACAAAATGCGGCGAATTTAACGGATAAGCAAGTATATGAACTGATTTTCGCTTCAGGCTTTTCGACAGCAGATAAAGTATCTGATATTTCTGGACGTGGCGTCGGCTTAGATGTTGTCAAAAGCACGATCGAATCGCTTGGTGGTTCGGTATCGATTGATTCAGAGGAAGGAGTCGGCTCCATCTTTTCGATCCAACTACCGCTTACTTTATCGATTATTTCTGTCATGTTAGTTGAAATTCAAAATGAAAAATATGCGATCCCATTGTCATCTATTATTGAAACGGCTATTGTGAAGAAAGAAGATATTTTACATGCTCATAACCAAAAAGTCATTGATTTCCGTGGAAAAGTTGTTCCGCTTTTATTCTTAAAAGATATTTTTGAAGTGCCAGTCGTGAAGGAAGAGGACGATTTCTTATCGGTCGTCATGGTGCGGAAAGGCGAAAAAATGGCCGGACTTGTCGTCGATTCGTTTATTGGTCAACAAGAAGTGGTGTTAAAATCGCTTGGCAACTACTTAACGTCCGTATTTGCCATTTCTGGAGCGACGATTTTAGGTGACGGAC
This sequence comes from Anoxybacillus sp. MB8, assembly GCF_011006755.1. NCBI lineage: Bacteria > Bacillati > Bacillota > Bacilli > Caryophanales > Anoxybacillaceae > Anoxybacillus > Anoxybacillus sp. MB8. The sequence goes on along the minus strand of NZ_RXXX01000008.1, from coordinate 2,051 downwards.
AAGTGGCGCTCATTATTGACTGCAATGCGCTAATTAAGTAGGGACAAGCGAGAGGGGGAATAGAATGTGGCTGAGCTGAAAGTGATTGTGTTTCAATTAAAAGACGAAGAATATGCCATTCCAGTTCAACAAGTGCGCTCAATCGAAAAAATTCAACATATTACGCGCGTTCCTCGCGTTCCGAAATATGTAAAAGGCGTCATTAATTTGCGCGGTGTTGTAACACCGATTATTGACTTGCGCATGCGTTTCGGTTTAGAGGAAGCTGCGTTTTCTGATCATACGCGCGTCATTATTGTTGCGCTCGATGATATGGAAGTCGGTTTAATTGTTGATGCTGCAAATGATGTTATTGATATTTCAACAGAAGCGATTGAGCCTCCACCAGAAGTAGTCGATACAACAACAGCGGAATATATTAATGGGGTTGTAAAAATCGGAAAACGCCTATTTATTTTATTAAACTTAGAAAAAGTATTAAAAACAGAGAAAGGATAAATCGTCCATGTCATATTTCGAACGGATGGATGCCGTCCATATGGACATACTAAAAGAGATTGGAAATATTGGTGCGGGGCACGCAGCAACAGCGTTATCAAAGCTGTTAAATAAAAGAATTGAAATGACGATTCCAGATGTGCGCATCATTTCATTTGATGAAATGATGGATATTGTTGGAGGAGCTGACAATGTCGTCGCTGCGGTTTTCTTGCGTATTGAAGGGGATGCGCCAGGCAATATGTTTTTCGTATTATCTATTGAACAAGCGGAACGATTTATTCAACAAATGATTGGCGATGAGCAGTTTAAACTAGAGCAAGATTGTTCCGAATTGTCGCTATCTGCGTTGCAAGAGCTAGGCAACATTTTAGCCGGTTCGTATTTATCGTCTTTATCAGATTTCACTCATTTAAATTTATATCCATCTGTTCCGGCGCTTAGCATTGATATGATTGGTGCGATTTTAAGCTATGGGTTAATTGAAATGTCGCGCGTCGGTGATCATGTCATTGTCGTTGATACGGCCATTCATGAAGAACATCAGCCTGATGATCGTGTCAATGGCCACTTTTTCCTACTTCCTGACCCTGAATCATTTCACATTATTTTTCGGGCTTTAGGTGTGGAAAATGATGAGTGAAATTGTTCAAGTCGTCAAAGTAGGAATTGCTGACATGAATGTAGTAAAGGCACCACATGTCATTCGTACGTGTGGACTTGGCTCTTGCGTCGGTGTCGTTGTGTATGATTTAGCAAAAGAAGTGGCAGGGATGGCGCATGTGATGCTACCTGATTCATCGTTAGCAAAATCCGAAAACATGAATGTAGCGAAATATGCCGACACAGCGATTGAAGAGTTAATACGCCGGGTCATTGGAGCAGGGGGAAGAAATGGTCATTTGAAAGCAAAAATGGCTGGCGGTGCGCAAATGTTTCAATTTCGTACAGGTACGACAGATATGATGCGCATCGGACCGCGCAACGTTGAAGCTGTTCGTGAGCAGCTTCAACGGTTTCGCATCCCAATCGTTGCTGAGGACGTCGGAGGGAATAGTGGACGGACGATAGAATTTCATCCGAAAACAGGCATGTTGCTCATTCGCACAGTAAATCAAGGGGTACGGGAAATGTAATGGTTAGTACATGGAAATTTAATGTGATTTTTGCCTTATTTGGCTGTATCGTCGCTTTTTTTTCTTCATTATTGCAAAATAGTGTATCGACATCGATCATACGTGCGCTGATCGCATTCGTTATTTTCTTTGTTTTTGCATTTATCATTCGTTGGATGATGGCGTTTATCCAAAAAGATGTATCAACACAAAACATGTCGTTCACATCATCAGATGAAATCGAAGTGGAACAGATGATTGAAAATTTAAACGAAGAAGAGCAACAAAAAGTGGCAGAATATATTCGGCAACTATTGAGTCAGGAAGAAAAGTAAATGAACGTTAACAGGTAGCGTCAAAAAATCTATGAAAAGTCATCATGGTCTACCTGTTGAAGGAAAATAAAGAGGATAGTGGAATTGGATTCGCCCTTGACCA